>NZ_JABFCR010000034.1:0-28999 GCF_013087555.1 Mucilaginibacter humi | reverse complement strand
GTAATAGTAATATAAACCAGGTTGGCTCTTTATTACAAATATTTATATTACGTTATATTATTTAAATATCGTTTGCTAAAAATTTACGATTATGACGGCATGAGGTTTGCGCTCAGCCCACCAACTGGCAAGTTTATTTCTTAATGATGAAGGTGTGAAAGTTTACTTCTTTAACACAGAAGGGTAGCAACTATATTGCTTATCGCATATCAATAACTGTTAAATGAAAGCACTACAGATCTGAGAAAGAAATAATACCGAAGTTAACTATTACGGTGCAGGTTACTTACCGAAGAAAAACGTAAGGTGCGAGTTACGCCGAGCGCAGCTTTAACATGCTGTAGTCATATCTCAAAGTTTTTCACGATTGTTAGGGCAGAACCAGCACTGAGTACCAACACTTGCTATGACGGGAGCGACATCGTAAACAATATCGACTCGGGCGCTTATATATTAGGCGACGAAGGCAGCGGTTGTTACATTGGTAAAAAGCTATTAACTGATTATATCAGGATATATGCCTGAAGCAGTACGCACACTTTTCTGGGATACCTTCCAGTTAACACCTGATGATGTTAATGAACTCGCTAAACGAGCTTAAATATAAAGCGGTTTGTTTTTGACGATATACTTTCTCTAACAGTGTCTTCCTGTCGGCTTCATATTTATGCTCAAACTTCTTTTTAAGGTTATTAGGCAATGTCTCATTCATAAAACTTTTGATAAGCTGCCTGCCTAACCAATTACCCGATCCCTCGTCGGCCAGAATATAGCCTAACCCATAGTTGTTTGGCTTAATCTTGCGGCCATCATACCAGGCGGCGTTTGATCCGCTGCCACAGATCCCAATTATGCCCGGCGTGTTACGGCAACAGGCAATGGCAGCACCCTCAATATCATGTGACACACTTATCCCGGCATTCTTAAAAAATGTGAAGAATGCATTCTGTACAATAGCCTGTAAATCTTTTGACGAAGACCCGGCACCAAAAAAGTAAATCCGCTTTATTTCCTCGGCATGATGTATAAGGTTGATATTTTTATTCAGGATCTGGACGATGTGTTTCTCATCAATAAAATAGGGATTGATACCATTTGTTTTGAATGACGCAATGGTTCTTCCTTTGTCTGACAAGCGCCAGTCTGCATGGTTTGATCCGCTATATACAACCGCGATCATTATATGGAAAGTACCTCCACCATTTGTAACAGGTCAGCCTCCAGCTTAAAATCATGATGGCTTAAGGCCTCATCAAGCGGGGTTAATTTAATATGATTAGCCTCGAGCCCAACCATTTTTTGGCTATGGCCGGCAACAAGCGCGTTAACCGCGGCAAAGCCTAAACGGCTGCCCAATACACGGTCAAAACTGCTTGGCGCTCCACCCCTTTGCAGGTGGCCCAGTACGGTAACTTTTATATCGTAATTAGTAACTTCTTTTTGAACAGTTTTAGCCAGTCGTAAATCCCGCCGGTTTTATCGCCTTCGGCAACTATAACTATACTGGATGACTTCTTGTTAGATTGGCCCTCTTTAAGGTGTTTGATCAGGTCATCAATAGCGGTTGATTTTTCAGGCAACAAAATAGCCTCAGCACCGCATGATATCCCCGCCCGTAAAGCTATAGCGCCCGAGTCACGGCCCATCACCTCAACAAAAAACAAACGATCGTGCGAGTCGGCTGTATCGCGTATTTTATCAATAGCTTCAATAACGGTATTGGTCGCGGTATCAAAACCTAAAGTATAGGTTGAACCATAAAGGTCATTGTCAATTGTGCCCGGGATACCTATTACGGCAACATCAGGATATTTTTGCGAGAAACGCAGGGCACCGGTAAAGGTTCCGTCGCCGCCAATTACAACTAAGCCTTCAATACCTTGTGCCTTTATATTTTGGTAGGCTGTTTCCATACCTTCGTCTGTACGAAAAGGCAGGCAACGTGCTGTTTTTAAAATAGTACCACCTAAATTTAATATGTTACTAACAGAGCGGGGACCCATGTCGTACATATCATTCTCAATCATGCCCTTATATCCCTGCTTTATACCAACAACATGTAAGCCATGAAATATCGCTGTACGTACAACCGCCCTAATGCACGGATTCATTCCCGGTGCGTCGCCGCCTGATGTAAGTACCCCGATTTTTGAAATTTTACGCATCTTTTATACTAAAAAAATTTGCACGAATATAAGGTGTGAAAATTACACCGTTAAATTTATTTTTATTTATTTTTGAAACCGGGAAGCAAATATCTTAATAAATTATTAACTTAATTACAACGCCACTTTGGAAGAGAAATTACCCGCGTTCGAGTCAGTGTTCTCTATTGACTGTTTAATTTTTGGGTTTGAAGCAGGAGAACTAAAAATACTTTTAATTGAACGTAATGATGAGCCTTTTAAGGATTGGTATGCCTTGCCCGGTTATATTGTAAAGCAAGACGAAAGCCTTGATGACGCCGCCGACCGGATACTTTATGAGCTTACCGGCCTGCGCGATCTGCAAATGAAACAGTTTCACACCTTTGGCGAAGTTAACCGCCACCCACAAGGCCGTGTAATAACTGTGGGCTACTACGCATTGATACGCATTACCGGCCAAAAAGAATTAAGGCCAATAAGCCAGTATGCCCGCAAAGCGATATGGCACTCGGTTAATAATTTACCAAAACTTGCCTTTGACCATACCGAGATATTTAACAACGGATTTAGTAAGATCCGCAGGCGGTTAAACCACCAGCCTTTAGCATTTGATCTGCTGCCCGAAAAATTCACCCTTACCCAACTGCAGGTGTTATACGAAGCTATACTGAACAAAAAGCTGGATAAACGCAACTTCCGTAAAAAAATGCTGAGCTACGGTTTTTTGAAGGAACTGGTTGAAAAGCAAAAAGGGGTATCCTATCGCGCAGCTAAACTATATAAGTTTGATAAGCGCAAGTACGCTAAGATCTTTCAGAATGAACTTACTGCGTAAGCAGTGATTAGAGATTAGTTAATTAGAGATTAGGGCCTGTCGTGGGCAAAATAAAAGGGCGGTAAGTGTTGAAACTTATCGCCCTTTTAGTAACTTGTATAGCTAAAGATTATTCTAATCTCTAACTATGCCTCAGCAGCCAGTTCCCCGGTGAAATTTAACCAGGCTATCTATAGGCGAGCGGATAATGTTACCTACTTCCATACCATTTTCTTTACAAACTTCTTCCAATACATTGCGGAAGTTGTAACCGACAGAACCGATACAGTTAAAAGTATATTTTTGATAATCAGGATAATGTGTTACCAGGTTTTTGAAGAAATCCTCGGAAAGATGTTTTAACCAGGTTGCGCGAATATTGAATATTTACATTATTGTCATACACAAACTTGCTGAAACTGGCGCAAAAACGATTTGCTAAAGGTTTGGTATACACTTGCTCATTAACATCATCAGGTGTTAACTGGAAGGTATCCCAGAAAAGTGTGCGTACTGCTTCGGGCATATATCCCCTGATATAATCAGTTAATAGCTTTTTACCAATGTAACAACCGCTGCCTTCGTCGCCTAATATATAAGCGCCCGAGTCGATATTGTTTACGATGTCTTTCCCGTCATAGATACAAGTGTTGGTACCCGTCCCTAAAATTGCGGCAAAGCCGGCGGTTCTGCCTAACAATGCACGTGCAGCGGCAAGCAGGTCATGGCCTATATTTACTTTAGCATGGGTAAAAACCGCGCTCATGGCATCTTCAACTTGCTTACGTTTTTCTTCGGTAGAGCAACCTGCACCGTAATAGTTAACTTCGGTTATTTTATCTTTCTCAAGATCTGTAGGTAAACTTTCATTTAGCGAGTTGACGATATATGCGATACTTGAAAAATATGGATTATACCCTTCTGTGTTAAAGTAAACTTTCACACCTTCATCGTTAAGTAAACACCAGTTGGTTTTAGTTGAGCCGCCGTCAGCAATTATGATCATAATATTAAATTTTATAAAACAGTCGCTAAATGTATAACTTCTTCTTGTAATATAAATATTTGTAATAAAAAAAATATGACCAACCCTATAGTTTATATTACTATTACATTAAGCTTTCTATCATATCTATAGCAGGTTTAATAATAAAAAGTTTAAAATCTAATTCACTTTTAAGCAGATTTTTGCATCTTTGCTGCGCGAAATCATTCGCGATGGTCTCATAGCTCAGCTGGATAGAGCAACAGATTTCTAATCTGTCGGTCTCAGGTTCGAATCCTGATGAGATCACGAAAAAATTAAAAAAGCCTTCAACGTCATTGATGTTGAAGGCTTTTTAGTTTGTAGTCTGTTCAAATCCTATTATGTCTGTCTGCATGGTAATATACTTTTGTACTGTATTTTTCTGCATGCGATCGATACCCTTCCTGAGTTTGGCTACGTAATACCCCGATTTCACTACGCCGGGTACTTACTGGTTATGGACCTTTGACTATATCAAAATTTAATCAAAATAAAATGAAACAGTCAAAAACACCCATCATTAGTTTTAGTCCAGTTGTTCTGCCGGTTGCCGGCCGTCACGTAGACCTTGAAATAAAAGTTTCTGCTCCCGCAAGCGGAAATAACCTGCCGGTTATTTTGCTTTCGCATGGACATGGCCCCTCTAACTTTCTTTCTTCGTACAGAGGATATGGCCCCATTGTAGATTTCTTTGCGGCAAAAGGGTTTGTTGTAATTCAACCTACCCATCAAAACTCAAAAGCACTCGCGCTTCCCGCATCTCTTCCCGAAGCGCCATTGTTTTGGAGTTCACGGGCAACGGACATGAAATTTATCCTTGATCATTTAGACGAAATTATTTCAACAGTACCGGGGTTAACCGGCAGAGTCGACAAATCAAAAGTTGCCGCCATTGGCCATTCTATGGGCGGGCACACTGTTGCCCTGCTGGCTGGCATGGATGTAACTGACCCTGCAACAGGTAAAATAGTGAATTTTATAGAACCACGCATAACAGCCCAGGTCCTGATTGGCGTAAGCGGTGGCCCCGAAGGATTTAACGGAGTAAACAGACAGCACTATCCTGTGTTGGCCGCCGGCGATTTTAGCACCATGACTTTGCCAGCACTCATTGTGAATGGGGACAAAGACATTAACCTCATGTTCTCGGATGTGGAAAATTGGCGTGCGGACGCTTATTATCAAAGCCCGGCCCGAAAGACCTGCTGACCGTGTTTGGCGCCGAACACATCTTTGGTGGCATATCAGGGTATGATGCCCGCGAGACAAGTGATGAAAATCCGGAGCGTGTTGCCTTTGTATGCGAAAGCATTCTTGCGTATATTCGTAGTACATTCGATCCGAACGATCCAAGTTGGGAAGAAGCCAAGAAAACTCTTAACGGCGTAAAGGGTGCATTAGGCAGCATTGAAAGTAAGTTATAATCAGACAATATGAAGAATGAGATATCTAACCACAGATTTGATTCTTTATCAAGGTTGCATAAGGCGCTGGACATGCCGGCACCTATGCACCCGTTGGTAAGTTTAATAAATAATGCTGAAGGGGCCGTTCCGCTGGAAAAGCTCCCCAGTCCGCATATTTTGAATTTTTACAAGATATCCTACAAGATGAACCTCCGGGGAAAGTTCAAATATGGGCAACATTATTACGATTTCGACGAAGGCGGAATGTTTTTCGTATCGCCAAATCAGATCACAGGAGCCCACGAGCCGATCAGTGATCAATCGGGTTATACTTTGCTTTTCCATCCAGATTTCTTATTGGGTTACGAACTCGCCAGGAAGATCAAAGAATATGGATTTTTTTCCTATTCTATCCATGAAGCATTGCACTTATCAGAGAAAGAAAAGGCCACGATTATTGCTGTTTTCGAAAGTATCGAAGAAGAATTAAATGGCAGGATCGACAACTTCAGCCAGGACGTTGTTATTTCCCAGATCGAATTGCTTCTGAATTATTCCAACCGGTTCTACAGCCGGCAATTTATCACCCGTAAGGCGGTAAGCAGCGATCTGCTTCAAAAGGTAGAAGACATTTTACACGCCTACTTCCGGTCACCACAAGCACAAAAGCAGGGGCTTCCAACCGTTCAATTTCTTTCCGCGCAATTAAACGTGAGTGCCAGTTATTTAAGTGATATGCTCCGATCACTTACCGGGCAAAATACACAACAGCACATTCATAACCATCTGATTGAAAAAGCAAAAGAGCAGTTATCTACAAGTCAGGCTTCGATAAGCGAGATAGCCTATGACTTAGGATTTGAACATGCCCAGTCATTTAGTAAACTATTTAAGCTTAAAACCAGTATGTCACCCCGGATTTCAGACGCTCTTTCAATTAAAGCATATTCAGGGCTTTTTTATATATAGTACAATACCCATTAATTTATCGTACCTTGCCAACTTATATAAATAATCATGGCAACAGGAACAGTAAAATTTTTTAATGAATCAAAAGGCTTCGGCTTTATTACACCAGACGCTGGTGGCAAAGAAGTATTTGCACACGTAACAGGATTAATTGATGAGATACGTGAAGGTGACGCAGTTACCTACGAAGTAGAAGAAGGAAGAAAAGGCCCAAGTGCCGTTAACGTTAAAATAGCTTAAGTTTGGCAAAATCAACAGCAACATTTAGTAAAAAGGAAAAAGAAAAAAGCGACTAAAAAAATCGCAGGATAAAAGGGAAAAAGCCGAAGAACGCAAAGCAAACTTTGTTAAAGGCAAAACCCCGGAAGATATGATGGCCTATATTGATGAAAATGGCAACATCACTTCTACCCCACCCGATCCATCGCGTAAGCTTAAGATCAAATCCGAAGATATCCAGATAGCCGTTCCTAAACAGGAAGATATTGTGCAGGACATAATACGTACCGGCACTGTGGCTTTCTTTAATGATAGTAAGGGCTTTGGTTTTATAAAGGACCAACAAACGCAGGAAAGCATATTTGTGCATATAAATGCATTAACAGAGCCTATTAAAGAAGGTAACAAAGTAACCTTCGAGATAGAGCCCGGCGCTAAAGGACCAACCGCGGTTAAAGTCAAGATTTCTAAATAACTACAAAAGCCGGTTAATATCCGGCTTTTTTGTTTTAATCCGGGATCACTATCCATTTACCCCGGTCGCTAAGCGCATAGGTTAGGCCGTCGCTCATTTCATTTACTTCGCGGCCATGTTTTTCGCTATAATAACTTTTCATTTGGCGCACCGCTGCACCACCGTTCTCGCGGCGAAGATATAGTAATAACGAACTTAAGTTTGGGGCCACCTCGCTTAAAGGCTGATAATCACTCTCCCGTATAAATGCTGAACTCATAACAGCACAACAAACGCATCCGGTTATGGTTTGCTATTTAAATGCATGCACAGGCATGGCTATTTTTTTATCGGACCGATATACTTCCCGGCCATTACCAAATTGGCGTACTTAATGTAATGATCTTGCCCGGCAGGGCTTTTATCGTCATAAAACTCAATCCAGATGTAGTTGATTTTTAAATTAGCATCGGTTCGCCATTTAAAGCCGGGGAAAGCCGCTTCGTTTGGATTATTTATCCATGAATCCGCATCCCAATGGCCGTTTGGGAAACCCGGCCCCCAGTGCCCTACTTCTTTGCCATCCTGCCAAACTCTTAACTCGCCGTTGTTGGCAGTTGCCGGGGTATTTAATTTCACCATCACCTCTACACACATCCATTTATCCCAGAGTAATTCCTGTGCGGTTGGGCTATGGTTCACCATGTCATTGCCCCAGCATTTGCCCTGCGCGCTGCTTTTCATATCGCCCCAATATAAATAGGTATCCATGTTTGGAGCATTAACAGGTTCATAGGCTATAGAGATGCGTTTATCGCCCGGCCACAAATACCGGCGCGCGGGTTGGGGTAATTTGTTGGCGGGTTATATCCCCCAAACCAAACCGACTCATGATGGATGTATCCTTTGGATGATAAAGGGTATTTTACATAATAACGCAGATAAACCGTACCATCAAACCCGGTTTTAAACACTTTATACAAATGCCCGCCATCATTCACCGCGCCTTTACCAGTTATGGTTAATGCAGGCGTTGTGCTGCCTTCGGGTTTATCTTTAGTGTCAACCATCATTCCTGCCCCGTTTTTAACATCGTTGTAACGGCTTAGTATATTGCTGATACCGTCGTTAAAACTCTCGGTGTATAGCACGTCAGGGTCTTGGGCTATGCCGATATCGTTTTTGTATTTATCGGCAATAGCTGCCGGTGCAACTTTGCTTAGCGGTTTAAAGCTTGTTGCTATAATTATTGCAGGTATGACAAGCAGGTGTTTGATTTGCATGATATCAAGATAGTAATTAATATTTAAATCAAAACCACTCTCACTATGTTGTATCATTATGAAAAAGCACACCGTACCCAACGAACCCGAAGAAATGCCCGTTGAGCCTGATCGCCCGGAAATAAAACAGCCGGTTAACCCGGAGCAGCCTGAATTGCCGCAAAGAGAAATCCCCGGCGTACCGCAGGAAATGCCGCCGCCTACGGTTGAGCCGGGGCAGCCAAAGGTTATTTAGAAATCGTATTACTTTTTGTCATCCTGAGCGATAGCGAAGGATCCGCCGCGCGGCGCAAGCATAGTTTACAGATTCTTCGCTATCGCTCAGAATGACAAACTATTTTAAGTCTATCCCAAAAACGTCACTCAAAGCTTTCTTACCCGCGTTATACCCACACATACCATGCACGCCCCCACCGGGTGGTGTCGAGGATGAGCAGATGTACAAACCTTTAGCAGATGTTTTATAAGGCGACCAGCGCAATGCGGGGCGGGTAAATAACTGACCCAAATCTATTATACCACCATTTATATCGCCGCCTATATAGTTGGGGTTATAGGTTTCAATTTGTGCGGTATTCATGGTATTTTTAGCAAGGATCAGATCTTTAAAACCGGGGGCAAAACGTTCTACCTGCGCTTCAATAGCAGCGGTCATGTCCTGCATTGAGCCATTGGGTACATGACAGTATGCCCGTGCAGTATGCTTACCTTCAGGCGCACGGCTGCTATCAAATAAACTTTGCTGGGCCAGCAGCACAAATGGTTTTTCGGCCTGGTGCCCCCGGCTAGTTTGCTGTTCGCCAGCGGCAATTTCTTCGAAAGTATTGCCTAAATGTACGGTGCCCGCCCGCCTGCATTCGGGTGCGGTAAAAGGTATGGGGCCGTCCAACGCCCAGTCTATTTTAAATACGCCCATGCCGTAGCGGTAGCGTTCCAGTTGCCATTTATATATCGACGAAAATTTATGTCCTGCCAGTTGCAATAATTGCTTTGGCGTAACATCAAATAATACGGCTTGTGCCGATGGTAATTGATCTAACGACTTGATATATATCCCCGTTTCAATCGTGCCGCCTATCGACTTAAAATAACCCGCCAAGGCGTTTGCTATGGATACTGATCCGCCTTTGGGTACGGGCCAGCCTTTTAAGTGCCCGGTAGCCATCAGCACCAATCCAATCGCAGTGGTACCTAAATTACTGAGTGGTTGTATAGCATGCGCCGCCATTCCGCCAAATAATCCGCGTGCTTCTTTGGTTTTAAAACGCTTAACAAAAGTTTCGGCACTGCTTAATGCTTTAAGTCCGAATTGTGCCATTACCAGTGGGTGCCGCGGAAAACGAAACGGCCCTAACGCGTCCTGGTCAATTAAGGGCCAGGCACCGGTGAGTTCACGCATTAACGCGTTGTAAGCGCCGGCATCCGTACCTAAATAGTCGGCTGTGTTTTTTATGGATTTGTCCAATATTGCCGCAGTTCCGTCATCAAACGGATGCGCCGCATTTAATGTTGGTTGCAGATATTCCAGTCCGAAATCGGCCAGCGGCAAAGTTTTAAAAAATGGGGAGGCCAATGCCAGCGGATGGATTGCCGAGCAGACATCATGCGTAAAACCCGGCAAAGTTAATTCGGCCGAACGCAGGCCGCCGCCAATATTATCCTTCCCCTCAATTATTAAAACGCTTAATCCCTGCTGCTGCATTAATATAGCCGCTGCCAACCCGTTAGGGCCCGAGCCGACTACTACAGCATCATAATCGCGTTTTTGTAAAGTCATTGTAGCAAATATAGGTTATCAAAAATTTTATAGTAGTTTTAAAGTACCTATAAACGCTATTTATGTTCAGAAGAAAACACATCGCTGTACTATCTATATCGGGTTTACTTACCGTATCCTTGTTTGGGTTTATAAAAGGTCCGTCGCCTAAACCAAAACCGCAAGCCAATAAACCGCCTAATATTATTCTGGTGATAGTTGATCAATGGCGTGCCGACGCTACCAAACGTGAGGGTTTTAAGCTAAACACCACCCCGTTTTTAGACAGCCTTGCCGGCGACGGCACCCGGTTCAATAAAGCTTATTGTGCCGCCCCTATCTGTGCGCCAAGCCGCATATCTATGTTTACGGGCCGGTTCCCAAGCGCCACGCACACCCGTTCAAACTTTAACATAGCAGATGCCAGTTACCAAACCGACCTGGTGGGTGTTTTAAAATCAAAAGATTACACAACCGGGTTTGTAGGAAAGAACCACACCTACCTTACCCCGCAAATGTTTGATTTTTGGCATAACTACGACCACCTCGGCGAACCGAAGGTAACCGACCCGCAGAAGTTAGCCATGAACAAGTTTTTGGGCAGCACCAACTTTTACATGAGCGAAAAACCTGCACCTTTCCCGGCCAGTATGCAGCAGCCATCGCGCATTATTAAAACCGGCGAAGAATGGTTAACCAGCCAGAAAACCGCAGGCAGTACCAAGCCGTTTTTCCTGTACCTGTCTATTCCCGAGCCGCATAATCCTTACCGGTATCAGAGCCATATTATTCCATGTTCCCGACGAAGGATCTGCCGCAGTTTAAGGCCGGCGCAGCATCTTTAGCTACAAAAGGCAATAAATGGGCGTTGCAACGTGGCTTGTTCCATATGGGTTATGGCGATTACGAAAAGCAGATCCCGCGCATCCGAAGTAATTATTATGGGATGATGCGCCTGATTGACGACCAGATGCGCGGCCTGATGAACTACCTTAAACAAAACGACCTTTACGATAACACTATAGTAATTTTTGTTGCCGACCATGGCGACTTTACAGGCCAGTACGGCCTGATAAAAAAGGGGGTTGAAGTACCTGAGTGCCTTACCCGCATCCCAATGATATGGCATGGCCCGGGTATTATGAAAAACAAACTGCCGCATAGCGCCCACGTAAGCAACGTGGATATTATGCCGACCATCTGCACCATGATAGGCGCACCAATACCCGATGGGGTGCAGGGCCGCAGCTTATGGCCGCTGCTAACCGGCAAGCCATACCCTAAAGAAGAGTTTTCAAGCATGATGGTACAACAAGGCTTTGGTGGATTAAACTATGTTAATTTTGAGGAATACGACCCGTATACCCGGGACGGCACAGTTACCAAAGGACGGCAGGAAGCTGATGAGCTGAACACCGGAGCCAAAGCGGAACCATACGGATGCTGCGCAAAGACGACTGGAAACTGGCCTACGATATGCAGGGCGCGGGACAACTGTATAACCTGACAACCGACCCCGAAGAATTGGTGAACCTATTCGGCAATGGTAAATACTTAAAGAAACAGGATGAACTGCTGCGCGACCTGATGACCCGGGACCTGCGCACGCAGGACCCGCTACCCATGCCACGCAAAGGCGGCAAACGTCAATACGGTTATAAAAGGATCCGTTTAATTATTGGACACCGTATAAAGATGAGCCTGCTAAAAATTTGCAGAAGAATTTGAAGTTGTAAAAAGCACAAATTTGTTAGTCAGGATCTGCGATGCGGACCAACATAGTATTAATTCTATCACAATGAAAATCTTATTTAAGGCATCTTTATGTGTTTTTATTTACAGCTGTAACTATAATAGCAATGTAAATCAAACAGAAAAAGATATAATGAAGAAAAGGTTAGATCCTGTTGTTAAATCACAAGCTGTGCCTATTGAAATTTCGGGAGCCGAGTTCTTTTCTAAGGAATATTTTGTGACCGTAGGCAATGATACCTCGATTTATTCTTGCACTATTACTAAAAATAACAATAGTGGGAAACTGTCAATACATTACAAGTACACTTTAGGGGAAAAACATTGTCGTCTTTCTCTCCTGAAGATACCCCGGCAACGGTTAAAGGCAATCCGATCATGAAGTCGTATTATAAATCCAATTATAGCAATCAAATCAAAGAGTTAAAGCTTATTTTAAAACAAGCGTCGAAAGAATATGACCTAAATAAATTAAGTGCTATAAGGATGACAATTTCATCTGTTAATGGTCTGTCCGACGATATTTTAGAAAAGTATTATAGAGAACAGAGCGAACCGATTAACTTTAAAAGCAACCACAATTTAGCAGATATAATTGCAAAATCACAGTTAAAGACTGACCTGACTAATATTTTATCTCCCTATTCAGTAACGATTAATGGCACTTCCCTTGACGGTTTGCTATACGATGCACGCCAAGATCATCAGAAAGTTACAAATGGTATGTTAGATGGGATTATCATATTTGGCATTGTTACAACCGGTAGCCGAAATTTATGATTTCACTTGGAATAAGCTACATGTTAGTCTAGATCTGCGTTTTGTTGGTGATAACACCAACAACGGCGGTGACAACGGCAGGATAAAACAACTAAGCCCTGCCTGTTAAAGCGGGGCTTTATATTAATGATAAGACTTACGAAGTTTTAAAAACTTCGTAAGTCTGCATGTTATGTTTTAAATATACCGATTGATCAAATTCTCGATATATTCTTGTCTGCCGCTGCTTACCGCAGGCTCGCCGTTTTGGATAGCGTAGGCTCTCAGGTCCTCAAGGCTTAACTTGCCTTCTTCAAACTCCTTGCCTTTGCCGCTATCAAATGATGCGTAACGGTCGGCACGCAGCTTTTTATATTCAGATTTCTGCAGGATGTTATCGGCAGTTATTAATGCGCGTGCAAAAATGTCCATACCACCAACGTGGGCATAGAACAAGTCGGCCTGGTCGGTTGAGTTACGGCGGATCTTGGCATCAAAGTTAATACCACCGCCCTGCAACCCACCTGCTTCCGGATGATCAGCATTGCCTCGGTTATCTCGTTAATATCATTCGGGAACTGGTCGGTATCCCAGCCGTTTTGGTTATCGCCACGGTTGGCATCTATCGAGCCTAACAAACCGCAATCAGCAGCAACCTGTAGCTCATGCTGGAAGGTGTGTCCGGCAAGCGTAGCGTGGTTAACTTCAATATTCAGTTTAAAATCGTCTAACAAACCGTACTTCTGCAAGAAACCATAAACGGTTGCCGAATCATAATCGTACTGGTGCTTGGTAGGCTCGCAAGGTTTTGGCTCGATAAAGAACGTGCCTTTAAAGCCTTGTTTGCGGGCGTAATCCTTGGCAGTATGCAGGAATTTGGCTAAGTGCTCCTGCTCGCGTTTCATGTTGGTGTTTAGCAGGCTCATATAACCTTCGCGTCCACCCCAGAAAACGTAGTTCTCGCCGCCCAAAGCGATGGTAGCATCCAACGCAGCTTTAACCTGCGCAGCACCATGCGTCAACACATGAAAATCAGGGTTGGTAGCCGCGCCGTTCATATAACGGTGATGCGAGAACATATTTGCCGTACCCCAAAGCAATTTCACGCCGCTTTCGGCTTGTTTTTGTTTAGCGTAATCAACCAGCGCTTGTAAGCGGCGGTCGTTTTCATTAATATCATTTCCATAGTCAACCACATCAACATCATGGAAGCAATAGTAAGGCAGGTTCATTTTGGTCAGGAACTCAAACGCCGCGTCCATTTTATCTTTGGCACGCTCAACCGGATCGCTTTTTTATTCCACTCAAAAACGTGGGTAGGTTCGCCAAACGGGTCTGCACCATTACCTACGAACGAGTGCCAGTAAGCCCCCGCGAAACGCAGGTGTTCTTTCATGGTTTTGCCCGCCACAACTTTATCTGCATCATACCAGCGAAAAGCCAGCGGGTTATCAGAACCTAAGCCCTCATACTTTACCCGGCCTATGCCTTTAAAAACTCTGTATCGCCTGTTACTATACTCATATTCGTAATTATTGAATTAATGATTTATTGAATTATTGATTTTTTAATTGTTTTTGTAGCAGCGCTTTCCATTCCCGGTAAACGGGTTCAAAGTTTGCTGCCGTTGGTTCGATTGTTTGGATGCGCTCCATTTTATTGAATGCTTCTTTTGGTGATGAGAAGATGCCCGCACCTATGCCTGCACCCAATGCCGCGCCTACGCTGCCATCGTTATTATAAAGCTCGACCGGGATGCCGGTGGCGTTTACAAATGTTTGGGCGAACAGGTCGCTTAAAAAAGGTTTGCTTTGCCAGCGCGGATGATCTTTGGACTCATGCCGTTCTCGCGCATGATATCCACACCGTAACGGAACGCGCAGGCTATCCCCTCTTGTACGGCACGGAAAATATGCGCGGGGGTATGCAGGTTAAGGTCGATATGATGAAAATGCACGCCAACCAACTCATTGTTCAGCATCCGCTCGGCGCCATTACCGAAAGGTAGTATCCGCAAACCATCGCTGCCTAAAGGTGCTTTGCCGGCTTGCTCATTCATTTGGGTATAACTAACTGATGAACCGAACAGGTTCTTTGTCCAACGGTATAAGCTACCGGTGCCGTTAATGCACAATAGTACACCTAAGCTTTTTGTTGTTGAGTATAATTAACATGCGCGAAGGTATTAACGCGCGATTGGGGATCATAAGTCAATTGATCGCTTACGCCATATATCACACCCGATGTGCCCGCCGTAGCGGCAACCTCGCCCGGGTTCAATACATTTAATGATAAGGCATTATTGGGCTGATCGCCGGCTTTATAAGCTATCGGGATGCCTGCCTTTAAACCTAATTGCTGCGCGATGGAAGGCAGCACACCGCCATGGTTTGAAAACACATCCTGCACCCGTGGGAACAAGCTTTCGCTAAAACCATAATGGTTAATGATATCTTTTGATAATTGATTATTTATAAAATCAAAGAATACCCCTTCTGATAAAGCCGAGATAGAAGTAGTGATCTCGCCGCTTAGCTTCATAGCAATATAGTCGCCGGGGAGCATGATCTTATCTATTTGGTTGTAGATCTCAGGTTCGTTTTGTTTTACCCGGCCAGTTTGCTTGCCGTAAAGTTACCCGGCGAGTTGAGCAGATGCGACAAACATTCCTCATGCCCAATGGCATCAAAAGCCTGCTGACCGATCTCGACCGCGCGGCTATCGCACCAGATGATGCTGTCGCGCAGCAATTTTTGATCTTTATCAACCAATACCAAACCGTGCATCTGGTAGGCAATACCAATGGCCGCGATATCCTGCGGGTTATATCCGCCTGACGCATTACACTTAGCAATAGCCTGCTGTGCCTGCTGCCACCACATATTAGGCGATTGCTCGGCCCAACCCGGGTGCAGGGCAGTTATCGGCGATTCCTCGTCGGGGTATTGCGCTGTGGATACGGTTTTTTGCGTAGCAGCATCAACTACCGATACTTTTACAGATGAGGTACCTATATCAATTCCTAATAATAACATGCTAATTATAAGCTATATGTACTAAAGTGTACTTTTTACAATTGGTTAATGATTGCAGACGCAAATTAATTTTTTTAAAGGTTAAAATCCACCTGTCGGCGGTAATATTTTCGCTATCTGTATTTGCGAACTTAGAAATGCAGAAATATGCCAATATAGTTTAATAAAAAGCTAATTTCTTGTAAGTTTAGCCAACCAATTATACCCTCATAACCATGCAAAGACGTCATTTCCTTCAACTAACATCCACTGCAACCGTAGCTTTATTATTGAGCAGGTTAACTTATGCAACATCGGCACAAACAACAGCCATAGCCTTACCTAACGAGGTTTGGGCCCAAAGCGGCAGTGAATGGTTCAAGCTAACTGGCAGTAATGGCACTAAATATAGTTATAAGGATATTGAGGTGACGATCAAAATCAACGGCAATGCCAAGGGTGTTTATATTACCTCGCCTACCCGACAGTTAAACGCGGTGCGTTTATCCCGAAACATAAAATGCCTGCAGGCGCAATGTTTTTGGGCGATCACTGGGAACGCTCATACGGCGACCTGCAATGGAAAAAAGATCCGGCCAATGTTAAAAATCCATGGTATGTATTGATACACGATGCAAAGCATACTGCCTGCTTTGGCGTAAAAACCGGTACCAACACCATTTGCTGGTGGGGTTTAAGCGCCGATGCTTTGGAGCTTACGTTAGATACCCAATCGGGTGGTAATGGGGTGATGCTGGGTAACCGTATACTGCACGGCGCGGATATCGTTACTATGCAAAACAAACCTGGCGAGAATCCTTTTCAAACCGATCACCGCTTTTGCGGGATGATGTGTGAGAAACCGCGACTACCCAAACAACCGGTATATGGTATTAATGATTGGTACTTTGCTTATGGTAACAACAATTTCGACCTGATCAAAAAAACCACCGCCATGATGAGCGAGCTGGTTACGGATACACATAACAAACCATTCTCGGTGATAGACGCAGGTTGGGCCACCTACTCGCCTTACCTGCCTGGTGATGGCGGCTGGAACGACGACTTCTCTAAACCTAACGATAAGTTTAAAGATATGCACGCTATGGCCCAAGAGATCAAGAGAAGCAACATGCGCCCCGGCTTGTGGATGCGACCGCTATGCGCCCGGCATGATGAGAAAGCCAGCTTGCTTGCGCCAACCATTAAGGGCCGCGGCGGTGCAAAAAGCCGGTGCTTGACCCTACTATCCCCGAAAACATCGCCCGTGTAAAACGAAATTTCGATTTTTATAAAGACTGGGGATTTGAACTGGTGAAGCATGATTTTAGTACCTATGATATTTTGGGCCGCTGGGGTTTTGACATGAAGAATGAGCTTACCGTACCAGGCTGGAACTTTAACGACCGCACCCGCACCAATGCCGAGATCATCCTCGATCTTTACCGCGCTATCCGCCAGGCGGCGGGCGATGGTATTTATATCATTGGCTGTAATACCATGAGCCATTTAAGCGCGGGCTTGTTCGAGCTCAACCGAATTGGCGATGATACCAGCGGCAACGAATGGGAACGCACGCCACGCATGGGCGTAAATACCATGGCTTTCCGCCTGCCGCAGCATAATAAATTTTACGCGGTTGACGGCGACTGCGTTGGCCTGACCACCAAAATAGAATGGGCACGCAACAAACAATGGATGGACCTGCTGGCACAAAGCGGCGCGCCGCTATTCATCTCCGCACAACCCGAAGCCATGGGCGAAGCACAAAAAGCGGCTATTAAAACCGCCTTCGCACAAGCTGCCAAAGTACAGCCATTAGGCGAGCCGCTGGATTGGATGGAAACTTTAACGCCTAAGAAATGGAAGTTGAATGGTAAGGTAGTTGGGTACGATTGGGCGTAGAATCGACAATGAAAAAATACTATCTTTAAAACCACTTACGAATATATTTATGAATATTGAGATTCCCGACTTTGATTTTGGTTTCGAAGATTTTGTAAAAGGCAAAGCTAAATCTTTTATAAACAGTTATCTTAGCGTTGGATCTTTGATTTACGGCTATGGGAATATTGATCCGATTAAAGCTGAATTATCAACTCAATTTTGGGATTTACAGTCTGAAACCGACCAATTGATTTTCATTAGGGAGATTTTATTACATATCTCCGATATAAAAAACAAACACAATGAAGATGCCAAATCACATATTTCAAAAAATCTTCAACAAAAAGAATATGCTGAAAATAAACTTGTTGAAGAAAATAAAATTTTTGCCGATTTTCAATATTTTCTCGCAGGCCTATTAAAAAAAGTGGCTATAATTTAGACACAAACACTTTCACGTATGAAGAAAAATATGATTTAAATTCCAAGTTGGATCTGATACTTTATAAACTCGATGAGTTAAAAGCAGGTGAGGAAGTTTTATACAATGAATTTGAAGATGTCAGGAATCAAATCAAGATTGACTTCTTAGCACTGCAGTCACAATATCCTCTCGGTAAAAAAAGCTACTTCCAACTTGCTTTAGGGAAGATTGCTAGTTATACTGGGAATAAATTAGCAGATGAGATTTTCGAAGCTCTCAAACCTCAGATTATTGCATTTCTAATGCTTCAATCTCCTCAGTTGGTTGAACACTTGCATAAGTTGATCGGTTAACAAAACCCTTCGCAAACGTTTCCGCAAAAACATTCCGCTTAAATAATAAAAAAGCTACTTTTAAAGCGCTATAATAAACCAACCAATTTAATCATGACGCTTATTAACAAATTTATTTGCTGTGCCTTGCTATGTGCCGGTATGACCGTGCAGGTACGCGCGCAAAAACTATCGACCTTGCATCGCCCAACGGGCAGATAAAAGTAACCGTAACCCCGGGCGATAAAATATACTATACTATATCAGGCAATAATACCGACCTGCTAACCCGCAACTACTTGGCGCTTAACCTGCGCACCGGCAAACTGGGCGAAAACCCAAAGCTAACCGGCACCAAAAAAACCAAGGGCGATGAAACCATCAAACCTTATATGCCTATTAAATTCTCGACGGTTAGAAGCGTTTACAATGATTTACTATTAACGTTTAAAGGCGATTACTCGGTTGAGTTCCGCGCGTTTGATGATGGAGTGGCTTATCGTTTTATCACCACCAAAAAAGGTGATGTGGAGGTTTTAAATGAGGACTTCGCTATTAACTTTCCTGAAGACTATTTATTGAATTTACAGCAGGCTAACGGCTTCAAAACTTCGTACGAGGAAAACTACTCACACATCTCATCGGCAGGTTGGAAAGCCGAGGATAAAATGTCGACCCTACCCGTTTTGATCGACACTAAAAAACAATATAAAATATTGATCAGCGAAAGCGACCTGTCTGATTACCCGGGCATGTTCCTGAAAGGTAACGGCGCGAATGGCGCGACAGGTACTTTCGCCAAAACCCCTTTAGAGTTTGGCCCGCAGGGCGACCGTAGTCAGCGTATTTTAAAAGAGGCTGATTATATTGCTAAAACTACCGGCACCCGTAATTTCCCGTGGCGCTACTTTGTGATCACCAGTAACGATAAGCAGATCCCGGAAAATACCATGACGCTTAAACTGGCGGCTAAAAGTGTTATCGGCGAACCTACCCGGGTTAAACCCGGCCAGGCCAGCTGGGAATGGTGGAACGATGCCGCGCCTTACGGCCCGGATGTAAACTTTGTATCGGGCTATAACCCGGATACTTATAAATATTATATCGACTTCGCTTCAAAATTTGGCGTTAAATATATTGTGATGGACGAAGGCTGGGCAAAAAGTACTACCGACCCATACACTCCAAATCCTAAGGTTGATTTGAAGGAATTGATCCGTTACGGAAAAACAAAAAACGTTGATATCATACTTTGGTTAACCCGGTTAACGGTACATAACAACATGGACCTGTTTAAAACCTTCCACGAGTGGGGCATTAAAGGGGTTAAAATTGACTTTATGGACCGCAGCGACCAGTGGATGGTTAATTACTATGAAAATGTGGTTAAAGAAGCCGCCAAAAATCAAATCTTTGTTGATTTCCACGGCGCGTTCAAACCATCAGGCTTAGAGTATAAATATCCTAACCTGGTATCGTACGAAGGTGTGCGTGGCATGGAACAAATGGGTGGCTGTATTCCTGATAACAGTGTGTACTTCCCTTTTATGCGTAATGCGGTTGGCCCAATGGATTATACACCGGGCGCTATGATAAGTATGCAGCCAGAGGCTTACCGTGCCGCCCGCCCTAACGCTGCAAGTATTGGCACCCGGGCTTACCAAATGGCCTTATTTGTTGTATTTGAAAGCGGGATACAAATGTTAGCTGATAACCCTACTTTATACTACCGAAATTTGGATTGCACCCAATTCATCACCAGTGTACCTACCACCTGGGACGAGACTAAAGCCCGGTAGCTAATGCGGGCCAGATTGCCGTAGTTGCCAAACGCAAAGGCGACAAGTGGTTTATTGGTGGTATAACCAATGGTAAAGAACAAACGCGGAATGTTGAACTGAACTTCGACTTTTTGGAGAAAGGTAAAACTTATACCATGACTTATTTTGAGGATGGCATAAACGCCGGCCGCCGGGCAATGGACTACCGCCGCAAAACCAAACAGGTTAAAGCAGGCGATAAAATGACCATCACAATGGTACGCAACGGTGGCTTTGCTGCCGAGTTGAAATAAGAAGATTTCTCGAATACAAAAAGGCGATGCAAATGCATCGCCTTTTTGTATTTATAAAGTTGTCATTTCGAAACGTAGTGAGAAATCTTATACCTCATGCGGCGGATCGCTCGTTTAAGATTTCTCACTCGTACCTCGTATCGAAATGACATCTTTTATATGATTTTATCCATAATATACATACTCAACGGCTGTTTTAAATTGCCAAACTGCTCCGGTATAATTAATGGTACCGTTTGGCCGGTTTTACTATACCCGCGCCGTTCATACCAGTTTATTAACTCTGTACGCGTGGTTATAACCGTCATCGTGACTGCCGTGCAATTAATGCTTCGCGCGTAATCTTCAGCGGCATTTAGCAGTTGCTTGCCCAGCCCATTGGCTTGCAGGGTTGGCGACACCGTAAGCATCCCCGGGTAAACTTTATCACCTTGCTTTTGTAAGTAAACGCAACCGGTTATCAGGCCTTCATTGTCAGTATTTTTAGGATGACGGTTTGCGGGTCAGTTATTTGTTGTTCAAGGCTTTCTTTGTTTATTCTTTGCCCTTCTATCAGGTCCGCCTCGGTTGTCCAGCCTTTTTTGGAGGATTCGCCGCGATAGGCAGAGTTGATCAAATTAACCAGTTCGGGTACATCATTAAGAGTAGCGGGTGTTATAGCCATGCCGCAAATTTATTAATTAGTAGTAAACTAGGAAAACGAATTATAATGCATTCATTATTAAAATGTTATCAATCAGAAACCTTATAGCGGCATTTACCGTTAAAACATGAACAATTACAGGACAAGTAAGAATAATCCTTGCTTTTATAAAATTAAAGATATAATTTTAACTTAACCCTTAATTATTACCTCATCATGAAAAAGCACCTCTGCTTTTTGTTGTTGCTGGCATCGTGCACCGTAAGGCGCCCTGTACCCGGCACTTATTATAGCAACGAAACAACCTATATAAAAAGCCTTAAACTTGATGTGAATGGCACTTTCGTGTTATTTGCAGATAACTTTCAAAGAAAAACAAGCTTTCTTGGCATGTGGAAATACCTGTCTAAAGACACCATTTTGTTAAAGTATAATTTAAAAGATTTTCCCGCAATAGCTGCAAGCGAGCATATCAGGCAAGCGCAGGTAAAAGTAATATTGTTAAACAACGGTGAGATTAAATACGACCAGGGATATTGACTAAAGTTAATAAAACGGATGCTACCGCCAGCATCCGGTAGTTTGCAGGGTTAACCGGATGCTGGTTTAAATCAATCAACCACAAATTCACCTATCCGTTGGTAGCTTTTATAGCCTCCGTCATAAGCATCGGGAGAAATTCTAAGCGTATTCCCGTCAACCTCTAAAAAGGTTTTTACCCCATTCTTGTCATCATTATAAATGACACGGGTACCGGTTGTTTTATAAACCTGGCTAACTTCCCTTACAAGGGTAAATGTTCCTGTTTTTTCACCGTATCATGAGCCATTATCTTATAGGTATTGCCGGCGAATATTAACTTTTGACCATTTCCAATAGGGTAATTAATAACCTTGCCGCTATAGCCCCGGTTTACGGTTCGCAGTTCCCATTGCCCGTTAAGGCCGCCTTCTAATGCTACGTCGGCTTTTTTACAGGCTAATGAGCCTAATGTAATTGTTAAGGCAAAAAATAAAATGTTTTTCATAAGCAAGTGTTTGCATTCAACTGTGGTTAATTCCCTATGAAACGATATCGAAGACAATAGCGCTACAGCAAGTAATAATTATTTGATGTTGCGAACACCGGCACTTTATTTGTTGTTGTATCAGTATATCGCAAAAACATCACCATGAAAAACTTCTTACTCCTGTTTGTATTGATAACCGGCTTTGGTGCAACCACAAAGGCCCGGGAAAAACCTTTGGCGCCTGATGAGTACCGCGATCATATCAATAAAACAGCAACCTTATGCGATGTTGTATATGAAGTAAAGATCATAAGCGATACAGTGACTAACCTGTATATGGGCGGCAACCACACCAATGCCAAATTCACCATCGCCATAAAAGGCAATAAGCTGCAGTTGGATTGGGCAAATATTAAACGCAAGCATTTATGCGTAACCGGCGTGTTGCAGCTTTATAAAAACACTATACAGGTCATCGCATCGCAGCCTAACCAAATAACCGTTAGTAAATAGAGCCTCACCCACCCCCTCCAAAGGAGAGTGCTTGGGGCGAGGCAAAATATTCTATATAGCTTGCTAAAGCGTTATTTAAAGTTTATAATTGTCAAACCAATTTATAAACTTTAATAGAAAAATGAATAAGCTGACAAACGGCGATTACGCAGTATTTGCAATTTACTTTTGTGTTGTTGCCATTTATGGTATATGGGTTTACCGCCGCAAACACAACGCGGATGCCACATCAAAAGATTACTTTTTAGCAGAGGGCTCGCTTACCTGGTGGGCAATTGGCGCTTCCCTTATCGCTTCAAATATTTCGGCCGAGCAATTTATCGGCATGAGCGGATCGGGCTTTAAGATGGGCCTGGCCATAGCCAGTTATGAGTGGCTGGCAGCAGCTACGCTGATAATTGTAGCGGTATTTTTATCCCCGTATATCTTAAGAATAAGATCTTTACCATGCCGCAGTTTCTTAATCAGCGGTATAACGGCACGGTAGCCATGATCATGGCTATTTTTTGGTTGTTATTATACGTGGTGGTTAACTTAACGTCGATATTATACTTAGGCGCGCTGGCTGTAAGTGCCATATCCGATGTAAACATTAATGTATGTATCTGGGGCATGGCCATATTTGCCATTATTATCACCCCGGGCGGTATGAAAGTTATTGGATACACAGATGTTGTTCAGGTATTTTTCCTTATCCCGGGCGGCCGGTAACTACCTATATCGCGGTTAACCCGGTATCAGAGCATTATGGACAAACCGGTATATTAAACGGCCTTAAAATAATGAAGGAGCAGGCAGGCGACCACTTCCATATGATATTCAATACCAGTAACCCCAACTACCTTGACCTGCCGGGCCTGAGTATATTAATTGGCGGTATGTGGATAGTTAACTTAAACTATTGGGGCTGCAACCAATACATCACCCAGCGTGCTTTAGGTGCCGATTTGAAGACTGCCCGTGGCGGTATATTATTCGCGGCTTTCTTAAAGTTGCTGATGCCGGTTATTGTGGTACTGCCGGGTATTGCCGCGTTTATCCTTTATAAACAGGATGTATTTAGCTTCCATGATAAAATGACCATCGGTGGCGAGGTTAACCCGGACAGGGCCTACCCTATCCTATTAAACTTATTACCATCGGGCTTAAAGGGCCTTTCGTTCGCGGCGCTTACCGCGGCGGTTGTGGCATCGTTAGCGGGTAAAGCAAACAGTATTGCTACCATATTTACGCTGGATGTTTACAAGAAAATTAATCCGGGATCAACCGATAAACAAATGGTTGTTATTGGTAAAATAACTGTAGTTGTGGCTATGTTATTGGGTGTGGTATTATGTACCCATTTAGGTATCGACAAAAAGGCGGTTTCCAATACATCCAGGAATATACCGGTTTTGTGTCGCCGGGTATTTTTGCCATGTTTATTTTAGGTTTCTTCTGGAAAAAAACAACATCAAGCGCAGCTTTATTTGCAACCATTGGCGGGTTTATCCTTTCGGTAGGCTTTAAAGTGATGCCTAACTATATTAACCTGGAGCCGCTTTATAAATTTGGCTTCGCCGATAAAAACGGCGCCGGCGTTTACGAGATGCCGTTTATTGACCGTATGGGCTTTGTATTCCTGATTTGCGTGATAGGTATGTATATCATCTCGATGATTGAGAATGCCGATGGCAAAAAGTTCACGGCCTTGAGGTTGATGCCAGCATGTTTAAAACATCAAAAGTTTTTGCTGTAGGTACATTGATAGTTGGCGGCATATTGGTTGCTTTATATTCGATGTTCTGGTAAGATCATTAACACATAATTTAAAAGTCCCGGCCGCAAACCGGGACTTTTTTCAAAAAATCTGATCCACTTTATCCAACCTGATAACCACCTTTAGCGGTTATCGGGTGCGCACCCGGATCAAAATAAAATCAAACAATTATTCTCCTATCTCATAAAATCACGTTTATTTGTATCTAATAAACATCACCCTAAAATGATCCCAGATTTAGAACAAACATTCCGCTGGTACGGCCCTAATGATGCCGTTACTTTACAGGCTGTAAGCCATACCGGCGCCACCGGCATTGTTAACGCGCTGCATCACATCCCTACCGGCGAAGTATGGAGCCTTGACGAAATAAAAAAACGCAAAGACATTATAGAGGCCGCGAGCTTTAAATGGTCGGTTGTGGAGAGCGTAAACGTACACGACAGTATTAAAACGGCCGGCCCCGAACGCGATCAGCATATCAAAAACTACATCGAAACATTAAAGAATCTATCAGCTGCCGGTATAAGCGTGGTATGCTATAACTTCATGCCCGTATTAGACTGGACCCGCAGTGATATTGACTACCGCTTGCCAAATGGGGCATCGGCCCTGCGTTTCCATGCACCGGCCTGGCGCGCGTTCGACCTGTACATCCTGCAGCGCCCCGAAGCAGCTAATGAGTTCACAGCCGAAGAGCAGGCAGATGCCAAACAATACCTTGACAGCCTGAGCGCGGATGAAGTAACGCTGCTAACCAATAACATGATGGCGGGCTTGCCGGGTACCAAAGATGTAATGACGGTAGAGCAGTTTAAAGACATCATCCGCCGTTATGATGGCGTGGATGCCAAAACCCTTAAAGCTAATATGGCTTACTTTTTACAGGCTATTATACCTACTGCCCAAGAGTTGGGTATAAAGATGTGCGTACATCCGGACGATCCACCGTTCCCTATATTCGGGTTACCGAGGATAGTATCGACAGAGCAGGACCTGAACGATGTGGTAAACGCTATCCCTTCGCCAAGTAATGGGTTAACGTTTTGCACCGGCTCGTTAGGCGCGCGTGGCGACAACGACCTTCCCGGCATAGTTGAACGGCTGGGTCAGCATTTTCATTTCCTGCACCTACGCAACGTTAAACGCGAAGCTGATGGTAGTTTTTATGAAGATAACCACTTAGAAGGCAGCACAGATATGTACGCGGTTATGAAAGCCCCGGTATTAGAGCAAAAGAAACGTAAGGAAGCAGGCCGTACAGATATTGCCATCCCTATGCGCCCTGACCATGGCCATAAGTTATTGGATGATTTCAACTATGATACCTTCCCGGGCTATTCGGTGATAGGGAGGTTGAAGGGCCTGGCTGAATTGCGGGGACTGGAGTTAGGCGTTAAACGGAGCATATTATAGCCTCACCTAAATCCTCTCCAAAGGAGAGGACTTTATTAGCTTCTTTATTAACCACAATACTAAAGCCCCTCTCCTTTGGAGGGGGGTAGGGTGAGGCTAAAACAATTAAGCTTCTTACTGATTATTATAGGGCAACTGCAAATTAAAAACTACGTATTTAAAATATGCCCCATATAGCAGCGACAGCTACCATCGATCTTCCGTATAAAACAAACCAGCAAGACGTAAAAAAGCAGGCTCACGACTTGTTTTCGGCTAATTTTCCGCAAACGGACAGGCTGATATTCGCGTTTGATAATACCGAGATCATCACCCGTAATTTTGTAAAGCCACTCTCTTATTATGGCCAGCCCAATACTTTCGAGGAACGCAATAATGATTACATTGAGAACGCATTAAACTACTCGGTACAGGCTATTGAGGATTGCATTGTTAAAGCGGGTGTAAAGAAGGAAAATATTACCGACTGGTATTTGTGTCAACCACCGGGCTGGCTACACCAAGTATTGATGCATTGATCATTAATAAAATGCGGTTAAATCCGCACGTTAACCGTAGTCCGTTATGGGGCCCGGGTTGTGGCGGCGGAGTGTCGGGAATGGCAAAAGCCAATATAGCTGCCTTAGCAAACCCGGATGCTGTTGTGTTATTAGTTGCCGTCGAACTATGTTCATTAACTTTGATTAAAAGTGATTACAGCAAGAGCAATTTCATTGGCTCAAGCCTGTTTTCGGACGGCATAGCGGCTTGTATTATCAAAGGCGACAATTATACCACATCAGGTAATAAAGTTGATTATATCGCATCCAGCAGCAAATTATACTATGACTCGCTGGACGTAATGGGCTGGGATTTCCGGGATACGGGCTTTAAGGTGCTTTTCTCGAAAGATATCCCTACTTTCATACACGAGAACGTGGAGCAGGATATTACCGAATTTTTAACTAAGCATAACCTGCAATTAAGCGATATTAAAAACTTTATCTTTCATCCCGGCGGCAAAAAGGTATTGGACGCTTATACTGATGCATTAGGTATTGAAGGCGACTTTTTAAATAAAACCCGTGCGGTTATGAATGATAACGGCAACATGAGCAGCGCCACCGTTTTATATGTTTTAGAACGATTTATGCGCGACGGATTTGAAGATGGTTACGGTTTGATGATGGCTATGGGGCCGGGCTTTTCGAGCGAGATGGTATTGCTAAAGCTTACTAAAAACTAATATGTATTTTATCATCTTCATTTCTTTTTTGATACTACAACGGCTGTCAGAACTATACATATCAAGCCGTAACGAGAAATGGCTATTGCAAAACGGAGCCATACAATACGGGCAAAGCCATTATCCTTTTATGGTGGCTATGCATACACTATTTATCATATCAATAATTGCCGAGTATAACTGGCGCGGCGGTACACCTATCAGCTGGGGATTTTTAACAGCGTTCCTGCTGGTATTGGCCTTTAAGTTTTGGGCCTTATCATCATTAGGCAAATACTGGAACACCAAGATCTACCGCATACCCGGTGTATATCCCGTAAAAAGAGGGCCTTACAAAATTTTCAAGCACCCTAATTATATGGAGGTGGTTTGCGAAATAGCCCTCATCCCGCTGGTATTTCACCTTTACTATACCGCGATAACCTTCACCCTGCTAAATGCAGCCATGCTAACGGTTAGGATAAGCGTTGAGAATAAAGTTTGGGCAAAGTAGTTTTCTCCAGTCTCTGTTACACCCTTATCGCTTTATTGCACGTTCGTAACCCTCTATATATTGCTGCGGGGTAACCCGGGCAGCAAGTTGCCCTATTAAGTCAAGCGGAATGTGGTCTGGCTTTTTAAACCGGACACAGCCTTTACCCATATCCAGTTTATATTTACTGTGTTTAGGATATTCTGCAGTAAACCAATTAAGCAGGGCTTTATTAGCATAGAGCCCCATATGATGCATCACAATAAAGTTTTTTTTGCGACCCGATATAAATAAACCCAAGGGGTAATTTAGGGTCGCAATGATAGCCTGCCGGATATACCGAGTGTGGTATAACAAAACCCGGCATACCGTAGTAAAACTGTGGGGCAAAGCCTTTGGGGATGTTATCTTCAATAACCTTCCATAAGGCCTGCATTGGCTCCTTACGGTCATGCGGAAGATCATCAAAGTATGCTGTTATATTCATCATTTGCTTATACTCTTTTAAATACCGATGCAGCTAAAGGCGATAAAGTAATATTAATAGAATTGTCCCTGCCATGCCAGTTTACAGTCTCGCTTTTTAAGATTGAATTGTTGGTTATGCCGGCTCCCCAATATTCCTTTTTATCTGAATTAAAGGTTAACCGCCATGAACGAAAGGCCCTTTAAGCCCGATGGTAATAAGTTTAATAGGATAGGGTAGGCCCTGTCCGGGTTAACCTCGCCACCGATGGTCACATTTTATCATGGAAGCTAAATACATCCTGTTTATAAAGGATAAACGCGGCAATACCCGGCAGTACCACAATAACCGGCATCAGCAGCTTTAAGAAAGCCGCGAATAATATACCGCCACGGGCAGTCTTCAAATCGGCACCTAAAGCACGCTGGGTGATGTATTGGTTGCAGCCCCAATAGTTTAAGTTAACTATCCACATACCGCCAATTAATATACTCAGGCCCGGCAGGTCAAGGTAGTTGGGGTTACTGGTATTGAATATCATATGGAAGTGGTCGCCTGCCTGCTCCTTCATTATTTTAAGGCCGTTTAATATACCGGTTTGTCCATAATGCTCTGATACCAGGTTAACCGCGATATAGGTAGTTGCCAGGCCGCCCAGGATAAGGAAAAATACCTGAACAACATCTGTGTATCCAATAACTTTCATACCGCCCAGGGGTGATAATAATGGCAAATATGGCCATGCCCCAGATACATACATTAATGTTTACATCGGATATATCACTTACAGCCAGCGCGCCTAAGTATAATATCGACGTTAGGATAACCACCACGTATAATAACAACCAAAAATAGCCATGATCATGGCTACCGTGCTATTATACCGCTGATTAAGAAACTGCGGCATGGTAAAGATCTTATTCTTAAGATATGCGGGGATAAAAATACCGCTACAATTATCAGCGTGGCTGCTACCAGCCACTCATAACTGGCTATGGCCAGGCCCATCAAAGCCCGATCCGCTCATGCCGATAAGTTGCTCGGCCGAAATATTTGAAGCGATAAGGGAAGGCGCCAGTGCCCACCAGGTAAAGCGAGCCCTCTGCTAAAAGTAATCTTTTGATGTGGCATCCGCGTTGTGTTGCGGCGGTAAACCCATATACCATAAATGGCAACAAC
>NZ_JABFCR010000031.1:0-29989 GCF_013087555.1 Mucilaginibacter humi | reverse complement strand
AGATCTCTGAAATGAAAACAGATTTCATCAATAACATGACGCACGAGTTTAAAACCCCGGTATCAACCATAATGATAGCCAGCGAGGCTTTGAAAGACAGTGAGGTTGCTATTGACCGAAACCGAATTGCCCGGCTTGCCAACATTATTTACGAGGAAAATGAACGCCCGGGCAGCCATATTGAGCGTGTACTAAACATTGCCAGGATAGACAAGAACGACTTTAAGCTGGAGAAAAAACCGCTTGATGTTAACGAGATGATAAGCCTGGTGGTTGACAGTATGGCGCTTAAACTGCAAAAATGTGAAGCCGACCTGATACTGGAACTGGATGCAGACAACGCCGTGATCAATGCTGATGAACTGCACTTTAGCAACGTATTATATAATCTTATTGACAACGCTATAAAATACAGCGGTGATAAGCCGCAGATAACCATAACCAGCACCAACAAAAACGGGCATGTTATTATTAAAGTGGCCGATAAAGGTATTGGCATGAGCCGCGATCAGCAAAGTAAAATATTTGAACAGTTTTATCGTATCCCTACCGGTAATGTGCATAACGTTAAAGGTTTTGGTTTGGGGTTAAGTTACGTTAATACAGTAGTAAAAAGGTTAAATGGTACAATAAACGTACGCTCAGAGAAGGATAAGGGGTCGGAGTTCGAGCTGAAATTTCAGGGTGCCTGATTAGTCAGCAAGTCCGGAAGTCCGGGAAGTCAGAAAGACACTTGCAGTATTGCCAATAAATAACTTCCGGACAGCCCGACATTTGGACTTCCGGACTAAATAAACCTATCCTATGAAAAAATATTACTGGTTGAAGATGACCCTAACCTTGGTCTGCTTTTACAGGATTACCTGCAGCTAAAGGGAAAATTTGACGTTGTTTTATGTACTGATGGCGAAGAAGGCCTGCAAGCATTTACCAAAGCCAGCTACGACCTGTTAATATTAGACGTAATGATGCCAAAAAGGATGGCTTTACCTTAGGCAAAGATGTGCGCAAGATCAACCCGCACGTACCCATAATATTTGCTACCGCAAAAGGGATGATCGAAGATAAAACCGAAGCATTTACCCTTGGCGGCGATGACTATATTACCAAACCCTTCCGCATTGAAGAGTTACTGTTAAGGATAAACGCGTTACTAAAACGTACCGATAGCGCCGAAAAGAAAGAAGAGCTGCAACCAACGCGGTTTGAAATTGGCAAATACCAGTTTGACTATACCACCCAAATTATAACCATAGACGGCACACAACAAAAGCTATCAACCAAAGAAGCCGAATTGCTGCGACTGCTATGCCTTAAACGCAACGAAGTACTTACCCGCGAAGAAGCCCTGCTGCATATATGGCATGACGATAACTACTTTAACGGCCGCAGTATGGATGTATTTTTAAGCAAGATCCGCAAGTACTTAAAAGATGATGCATTAGTTGAGATTATTAATGTACATGGTAAGGGATATAAGTTGTTGGTGAATTAATCTCACTGGTTAATCTTATACTTTATTGTACAGAAACAGTGTAACGGTTGTAACACTTGCTTTACGATCCCGTATTTGTTTTACAGCAAAAAATAGATAGATTTGAGTTACAACTGAACTCAATATCATCATGAAAAGAAAATTACTTTATGTACTGCTGCTTACGGCAGGAACCATTGGATCGGCATCCGCTCAAACCGATCAGGAAATGCTTGACAGAATTAAGAACGAAGGGTTGGAAAGATCGCAGGTTATGGCAACCGCTTTCCAGCTTACCGACGTGGCAGGCCCGCGTTTGGCAAATTCGCCCGGCTTAAAACGCGCGCAGGATTGGGCGGTAAATGCCCTAAAACCCGGGGCGCAGTAAACGCTAAACGCGAACCCCGGGTAAATTTGGCAAAGGCTGGGAAGTACAAAAAAACTATGCCGCTATTACCGCGCCTTACTACCATGCTATTATAGCCATCCCTAAAGCCCGGACACCCGGCACCAACGGCCTGATAAAAGGTGATGTTGTGGTTATTAAAATTGATACCATTACCGATATTGACAAATACAAAGGCAAGCTGAAAGGCAAAATTGTAATGACAGATGTTAAAGGTTACCCGGAACAAACCTTTAGAGCCGATGCAAGCCGCCTAACTGATTCAGCATTAACTGCTATGGCTAACGCGACACCGGTAGTACCCGGTACAGGTAGCCCGCGCAGGGGTGGCCCGGGCGGTCCGTTTACTCCAGCCCGTATCCAGGCATTATTGGCTTTACGTACAGCCATTACCAATTTATACGTTAGCGAAGGTGTTGGCTTAGTGTTAAGCCAGGGCCGTGGTACTGATGGTACAGTATTTACAACTAACGGTGCATCGTATGCTGATACCGCCCATGCTGTTGCTCCCGAACTGGAAACCAGCAGTGAAGATTACCAACGAATTTTACGTTTAAGCAAAGCAGGGATTAAAGTACAGTTAGAGGCTGATATCAAAACCGAGTTTTTCACCAACGACCTGCAAGGTTATGATGTAGTGGGCGAAATACCGGTACCGACCCTAAACTAAAAGATCAGTTAGTTATCATAGGTGGCCACCTTGACTCATGGCACGCTGCCACCGGCGCTACAGACAATGCTGCCGGCAGCGCGGTAATGCTGGAAGCCATCCGCATTTTAAAACGTGTTGGTTTTACCCCGCGCCGTACTATCCGTGTAGTTTTATGGAGTTCTGAAGAACAGGGCTTGTTTGGCTCACGCTTCTACGTGCTTAACCACTTTGGCGACCCTAAAACAATGATATTAAAACCCGAAGCTGCTAAGGTTTCTGCTTACTATAACTTAGATAACGGCACAGGCAAAATACGCGGTGTGTATTTACAGGGTAACTCGGCCATTGGACCAATATTCCAATCTTGGTTAGCTCCGTTTAAAGATATGGGCGCAAATACCGTAACCATTGGCAACACCGGCGGAACGGATCACCTGTCGTTTGACGCGGTTGGCATCCCGGGCTTCCAGTTTATACAAGACAACATGGATTATAGTACCCGTACCCATCACAGCAACCAGGATACTTACGACAAATTAAGCGAGGCCGACCTTAAGCAGGCCGCCACCATTACCGCCTGGTTTGTTTACAACACCTCACAACGCGACGAAATGATGCCGCGCAAAGAGTTGCCCGCAGCTCCTAAAAACTAATACTAAAGGCCCCGATTGCTCGGGGCCTTTCTTTAAAATACTATCGTAAGGTTGGTTAACTAAACCACTTTTATATCATACTTAAACAATAGCCCTTCCAGCCCGCTTGCCGAAAATATTGCGCGCTTCATAGTGTTTAATTCAGGGTCAATTATAAAATTGGAAGCAGTTGTAAAGTTTACTGATGTAAGATCGGTTCTGTTAAAAACAGCGCCGTTAAGGTCGCATTCATTAAAAGCAGATCCGGTGAGGATAGCTTCGGTAAACGTTACCTCTTTTAATGATGATTTGACAAAGTTGGTTTTAGGCATCTTTTTAGCCATGAACGAGGAATAATCCAGCATACATTCCTCAAACCGTACCGTAAACAAAAAATCCTCGCTTGGGCTAAAGTTTACACCCGGGATCTTACATTTCTTAAATACCACATTGTTTAAAGTCGACCGGGGCCATTTGATCATAGACAGGTTGCACTCCTCAAAAACACAATCAATAAACTTGCAAAGGGCAAACTCGGCATCGGTAAAGTCGCATTTTTTAAACACGCAATTGTTAAACTCGGTGTTTCTTTCAGCAGTGTTCGCGTAGTTTAATTCGGTAAAGGTTTTATCGTCGAGGATTGTAGAACTCATAGCTCAAAGGTAAAAACCAATTTTTATCAATTTCATTTATCTATAAAAAGTTGGTAACTTTATATTATGAATAATGATAGCCTGCTTGAGCGTATTACCTTTACACCTGAAATATTAGGCGGCAGGCCTGCAATTAGGGGTATGCGTTTTTTGGTAAGTGATGTGTTAGAACTATTAGCAACAGGAATGTCAGATGCTGATATTTTAGACCAACACCCCATCTTACAAAAAGAGGATATCCAGGCTGCATTATTATACGCTTCCCGAAAGATAAAGAACACTGTGATTATTCATGCCGCCTGAGAATTGGGAGATATGGCTTGATACGCAACTCTCTCCAATAATTGCAAAGTGGATGGCAGAGTATCTCGGCTCCGTTGTAAAATCATCCTATAGCCTGCAATTAAATAATTTGTCAGACACGGCTATTTACAATATGGCAAAAGCACATGGCAATGTCATCCTTATTTCGAAAGATGCGGATTTTGATGAATTAGTAAATCGCTTAGGCTCACCACCTAAACTTATCGTTATCAAAAAAGGCAATTGCGATAATCGTGAAATGTGGGAATTTATCAAACCTAATATCACAAAAGCAATAAGAATACTTACAACATCTAATGTTGATATTGTAGAATTGGATTAAAAAGTCCCTTATCTCAATCCCTCAACAAACTCCTTCATTGCCAATCCTGGATCTGTTTGTTTCATAAAGTTCTCGCCTATTAAAAAACCGTTAAAGCCGGCTTTTTTAACCCTTTAATCGCATCTACGTTGCTTATGGCGCTTTCAGAGATCTTTAAAAATTCGGCGGGGATATGTTCGCCCAGTTTGTAGGACGTTTCTACGGATACCGTAAAATCGGCCAGGTTGCGGTTGTTTACGCCGATGGCATCAACACTCGGGTGAATGCTGCGTTGCAGCTCTTCCGGTTATGCACCTCTAACAATACATTTAGGCCAAGGCTTTTGGCCAGCGTTGCCAGTGTATCAATTTCTTTTGGGGTTAGTATGGCGGCAATTAACAGGATAATATCGGCGCCTAATGATTTGGCCTCGATCACCTGGAACTCATCTATCATAAAATCCTTACGCAAAACCGGGATGGTATTTGCACGGCGGGCCTTAAACAGGTCGGATTTAGTCCCCATAAAAAAGTCGGTATCTGTTAGTACAGACAATGCTGAAGCACCTGCCGAAGCATATCCATTGGTCACTTCTACAACACCAACATTATTATTAATAATACCTTTTGATGGCGAGCGTCGCTTAAATTCGGCTATAATGCCGGTACGCGCCGGGTCAAGCAAAAACTCTTTGAACGAGTAGGTATCGCGGCCAAACAGCGGGGTAGCTTCCAGTTCTTTTACAGGAGTATTTGCTTTAGCTACTTTTACTTCAGCCTTTTTATTAAGAACAATTTTATCAAGAATATTCATAGAACCTTGACCTCCGCCCGGGCGGAGGAATATTTGGTTAAGTATTATGGTTTGCGGTTAATTGGCAAAACTAACTAAATTATTTGTTACTCCCCTTTAGGCTGGGGGCCAACCAGTTTTGCAGCATTTCTTTACCAAACTCGGTTAGGATGGATTCCGGGTGAAACTGTACACCGCGCACATCATATGTTTTATGCCTTAACGCCATAGCCGAGTTATCCGCCTCGTCAACCGCGGTTACGGTTAATACATCGGGGATAGATTTTTCATCAACTACCCACGAGTGGTAACGCCCAACTTTAAACTGGTGCGGCAAGCCGGCAAAAAGTCGCTCGGTATCATCAGTAACAGTGATGGGGGTTGCTATGCCGTGCATAGGTTGTTTTAAGTTGTACAGCGTACCACCGAAAACTTCGGCAATGGCTTGCTGGCCAAGGCATACCCCAAAAATACTTTTGGTAGGAGCGTACTTTGCAATTACATCCAGCAGTAAGCCAGCTTCCGACGGGATACCGGGCCCCGGCGAAAGAATGATCTTATCATAAGCATCAACATCTTCGATCTTAAACTGATCGTTTCTCCAAACATCGCATTGCAGGCCAATTTCGTTTACCGTGTGTACCAGGTTGTACGTAAACGAATCGTAGTTATCAATAATTAAAATTTTGTTTTCCATTTCTCACCTCAAACCTTCTTTTTTAGGGGGCACTTGTTATTGTTTATTATGACTTCTTTATCACAGATTTTGTTACAATTATATACTCTATAACTCCTCTGCCAGTTCAAGCGCTTTACGCAAAGCCGCTATTTTATTATTTACTTCGTTCAACTCACTTTCGGCTACTGATCCGGCAACAATGCCCGCCCCTGCCTGGTAGTGCAGCGTATTGTTTTTACTTAAAAACGAGCGGATCATGATGGCATGGTTAAAATCGCCGTTAAAGCCCGGGTAACCTATGGCACCGCTGTAAAAGCTGCGTTTTATATTCTCGTTAGCATCTATTATCTCCATGGCACGGTATTTTGGGGCACCGCTTAGCGTGCCTGCCGGAAAGGTATCAGCAACCACTTTAAACGTAGGTACGTCGGGCAGCAGGTTACCGCTTACCATTGACACCAGGTGGATAAGGTGCGAATAGTACTGTACTTCTTTAAACGCCTTAACCTCCACATGCTCGCAATGGCGGCTCAGGTCGTTGCGGGCAAGGTCAACCAGCATTACATGCTCGGCAGATTCTTTAGGATCATTTTTTAAGCTTAAAGCAAGTTGTGCATCCTTCTCGTCGTCGCCGGTGCGCTTAAAGGTACCTGCAATTGGGTATATGGTAGCCTTGCGGTTTTTAATAGTGATCTGCGCCTCGGGCGATGAGCCAAAGATCCGGAAATCGCCATAATCAAAATAAAAAAGGTAGGGTGATGGATTAATGGACCGCAACGCACGGTACACGTTAAACTCATCACCGGTAAACTCTTTAGAGAAAGCCCGCGACGGTACGATCTGGAATACATCGCCCCTGTAAATATGCTGCTTCATCTTTTCCACTATCGCTATAAAGCCCTCATCTGTAAGGTTTGATTTTTCTTCGGCCTTACTTTGGAAACTATATTCGGGGAAGTTTTTGTTTTTAATCAGGTCGAGGATCTTGCTCAGGCCGCTGTTCTCTTCTTCCACTTCGCCATCGGGCATATTATGGAAAACGTACAACTCATTTTTAAAGTGATCAATAGCGATAATGTAACGGTAAATATTGTACTGCATCACCGGGATCTTGCGGGCAGTATCGTCACTCTTTTTAAGTCGGATGGTTTCATAATGCTCCACCGCCTCATGGGTAAAGTAGCCAAATAAACCATTGGCGGTAATCTTCACTTCGGGCTGAGTAGTTTCAAAGCTGTCTAAAAAACCGGTTAGCTGATTGATTAGTTCAAACTCGCCTTCTTTTAATGTCTCTTCTGTACCGTCGGGGTAGCGTTTGTTTAGCTGCCCGTCGTTTAGGTAAGGCCGCCAATCGGGTCGCAGCACACGTAGCTGGTACTGTTTTCGCGGCTGTGATAGTCGGAACTTTCAAGCAATAACGAGTTTGGAAACACATCGCGCAGGCGCAGGTATATGCTTACGGGCGTAGTGGTGTCAGCAAGTAGCTTTCTATAAGTGGTATTAATTTTATACTGTTTCATTTGTGTTATTAAAATCATTGTAAAACAAAAAACCCGGCGAATTGGGGTCGCCGGGTTTTTGTATTAGGTTTACAATTGGTTAGTTTCCTATGGTCAAAAAGTTATCCGGCTGCCAAATTTAATTGGTGCCACCAGCTTTTTATATTTACCTTTTTGATCATTGTGGACGCAAATTTATAAAGAAATTTGAATTGGCAAATTATTTCGGCAATTATTTTTAACTTATTTTAAGATAGATATTTTGCCGGCAGCCAATGTGCCAATTATAATTAGCAGTGCAAGCGTATAAAACAGTGCAATTGTTTTGTGCTTCGCCTCGGGTAATACCAGCTTTTTGCTTTTGCTGTGGCCTATAGTAATTAGCACTAAGGCTATTAGCATCATTACCCCATGCTCCATCGTAAAATAGCGGGTAACAGGGTCCTTCATGGTAGTGCTGTTAAATGCTACCAACGGGCTCAGAAAATACAATACTATCCCTATCAGCAACTGCGTATGTGCCGATATCATGGCAAACAGGTTGGTTAACCGGTTTCTATTATCATATGGCCTGCCAGCTAACCAGCCTATAAAAGCCTGTAATATGGTATAGATAAACAATACCAAAACAATATACCTGAAACCTGAGTGCAGGTGCTGTACAAAAGAGTATGCGTTCATTGCGATTGATTTTTTTGCTAAGGTAATGATAATAGTTTTGAGTGGTGAGTTTTGAGTGATGAGTTTTGAATTCGTTCCCGACCACTATCCCCGGACGGGACAAAACCACCAAATTGCGGTAATTGTAATTGTGGGTAATACTTTGCGAGATCGCGCGTTTCGATTTTGCATTAGGGCTCTTGCTGGTGATAACACCAACAAGAGCGGAGAGATGGCCCTGTGCAGTTGCTTGTTGAGCGACTATCCAGGAAACCCTGAAGGAACAAGTCTTTTAATTATTAATTATGATACGTAATTATTAAACTGGCTAGTTGTAACACCTCCATTACCCTTCGGTCCATTATAATGCGTATGGTTTGGGTTAAAGCCGGCTTCACGTAAAGAAGGCGCATTTCCTCCCTTTATGTCATCGGCTGACGATAACAGGTAAAGTTCCGGTTTAGACCATTTCTTTTTTTGGGGTGCTATATTTCTCATAATTGAACAAGGATTATTTTGTAAATAAAACAAATTTCTTACTACTATGGGTATTTTTTTTTTACACAAGGCTCATAATCAAAAGAATATCAGGGTGCCTGCCACCGAAGAACATCCCCTCTCGCGTTGACGATTGCAGCGGATACTCCGAAGGAGTCCTTTGGACCGGCCGGTGCAGTATAAGCGGAAAGCGTGGGCCGAGGGCAACGCCCCAACCCTACCCCGCAAAACTAAATTTACCCATCAATACACTCGGGTTGGTGCCGATATGCAGCGGCTGGCCGGCCAGGGCTTCGTTGCCTAACAGGGCGAACAGGATGGCCTCCTTGGCGTCAGGATTGATACCCGGGGCGGCGGTATCGGCAATGGTGGTATTATACAGGTGGGTTTGCAGGTATTGCATTACAAAAGGGTTCTTTGCTCCGCCGCCGCTTACAAACATTTGGGCACCTTTGGGCAGGTGTGCGCGTACAAAGTCGGCAATGGCTTTGGCGGTGAACGCACTTAAGGTGGCAATCACATCTTTAGGCGCGATATGGCTGGTACCTGATCGTTCCTGCGCCTTTCGCACATATTCCTCGTTAAACAGTTCGGGGCCGGTAGTTTTGGGCGGTTGCTCGCCAAAGAACGGGTGCTTCAGTAATGACCCCAGCAGATCCTCGTTCACCTCGCCAGAAAAAGCAATAGCCGAGTCTTCATCATACGCCTTATCAAAATAGGCGCGGCAAAACATATCTATCAGCGTGTTGCCCGGGCCGATGTCTGAGCATAAAACTTTATCCATATCCCCGTCCGCAGGTAAAAAAGTAAGGTTGGATATGCCGCCGATGTTTACCAATATCCGGTCCTCGCCGGCCTTGCTGCCCAGCAATACATCGCCATATAAAGCCAGCGGAGCGCCCTCGCCCCCGGCGGCTATTTGCTTCTGGCGGAAATCGCTGATGGTTAAAATGCCGGTTTTGACAGCGATGTGGTCGCCGTCGCCTATTTGTAAGGTGGCGTTGGGGTAACCCTCCTGCCGGTGCAGTCGCTTGGGTGCATGGTAAATGGTTTGGCCGTGGCTGGCTATAAAGTCTACCTCGGCAGGCTTAACGTTCCAACCGGTTAATGCCTGTAATATTAGTTCGGCATGGTAGGTGCCTATAAAATCATTCAGCAAGCAAACTTTTTCAGGTCCACCTGCCTGCGCGAGAAGATGGACCGCACCTCGTTTTTAAAAAAGTCCCGGTAGGGTATGGTAGTAAATTGCAGCAGTTGGCATTGGGTACCCAAGCCACTGCCGGTAAATTTACAAAGCGCTATATCCAAACCATCTAACGACGTGCCCGACATTAAACCAATACCAATACGCGCAGGTTTTTGGGCGATGGTAAATAAGTGCTGGAGGTTGTTGTTGAGTTGTGCCATAGTTGTTAGTTTAAACGCGCACCGTTTACTCACCCCGACGGCGCTACGCTGGTCGACCCTCTCTTCCGCAAGCGGGAAAGAGGGTTGTTTTTAATTATTTCCCCTCTTTCCGCCGAAGGCGAAGAGAGGGTGGTCGAGCGAAGCAAAGACCGGGTGAGTAATCGCCGCCATACGCCTTCAAGTTAGGAAATTATGAATGGATGAGCAAATTAATTTTGCCTCACCCTGCCCTCTCCAAAGGAGAGGGTACTGATTAGCGCGATAACCTTATCATCAAAAAAATAAAGCCTCTCTCTTTTGGAGAGGGTTGGGGTGAGGCAAATAGTTCTTATATTTGCTGCTCCGACCCAACCCGTATATATGGCCAGATTAAATTTATTAGAAGAAACACGCTACGAAAAACTACCTGTAACGGTATATCCCAACCCTGCTGCCGGCGCCGTAGCCGTTGCGCAACGCATTGCAAAACTCATTCGCAGTAAAGCCGACGGCGAAAAACCGTGCTTGGCCTTGCCACCGGCGTAACCCCCATTGCGGTTTATACCGAACTGATAAGGCTGCATAAACAGGAGGGGTTGAGCTTTAAAAACGTAATAACCTTTAACCTGGACGAATACTACCCCATGAAACCCAAAGCCATACAAAGCTACGTGCGTTTCATGAACGAGAATTTATTCGACCATATAGATATTGACCGTAAAAATATCCATATCCCCGACGGCACTTTGCCCGAGGATAAGATAGCCGCTTTTTGCCTTAACTATGAAAAGCAGATAGAAGAGCTTGGCGGTCTTGACCTGCAAATTTTAGGGATCGGCCGTACCGGTCACATTGGATTTAACGAGCCGGGCTCGGCGCCAAACTCGGGCACCCGCCTGGTTACGCTGGACGACCTTACCCGTACGGATGCCGCGCGCGATTTCGGCGGTAAGGAAGCGGTACCAACCAAAGCCATTACCATGGGTGTGGGCACCATATTTAAGGCCCGCGAAATTATACTGATGGCTTGGAGCAAGAAGAAAGCGCCCATCATCAAAAAAGCGGTGGAGGGCGAGATATCCGGCGAAGTACCGGCCACTTTCCTACAGTTATCAGACAACGTCGAGTTTATTTTGGATGAACCGGCGGCATCAGAGCTTACCCGTTTTGATACACCATGGCTGGTAAAAGATTGCATTTGGGATAACGACCTTAAAAAAGAAAGCCGTAATATGGCTGGCCAACAAATGCGGCAAGCCAATATTAAAACTTATAGACGAAGATTATAACAATAACGGTATGGCCCAACTGGCTACCGAGCAGGGGCCGGTTTACCAGATAAACATTGACATATTTAACCAGATCCAGCATACCATAACCGGCTGGCCGGGTGGCAAGCCCGGCGCGGATGATAGCCAGCGGCCGGAGCGTGCGCAGCCGGCGAAGAAACGGTCGGTTATATTCTCGCCGCACCCGGATGATGATGTAATATCCATGGGCGGTACGTTTATAAGGCTGGTTGATCAGGGGCACGATGTACACGTGGCTTACCAAACATCGGGCAACACCGCCGTGTGGGATGACGATGTACTGCGTTATATGGAGTTTGCTATTGATTTTGAGAAAAGCCGCGGCGATGATACGTCAAAACTACAGCGCATCCATAGCGATATGCGGACCTTCTTTGCCACTAAACAGCCTAACGAGATAGACACGCCCGAGGTGCGCGATGTAAAAGGCTTTATCCGCAAAAGCGAGGCTATTGCCGGCGCGCGGTTCGCCGGCCTGCATGATGACCATATCCATTTTATGGCGCTGCCATTTTACGAGACAGGTAAAGTAACCAAGAACTCGGTAAGCCAGGTTGATGTGCAAATGACGGTGGATCTGCTGCAACAAATACGCCCTCACCAGATCTTTGCCGCGGGTGATTTTGCCGATCCGCATGGTACGCACATTGTGTGCTTTAATATTATACTGGCGGCTTTAAATCAGCTTAAACAAACCGAAGATTGGGTAAAAGATTGCTGGCTATGGATGTACCGCGGCGCCTGGTTTGAGTTTGCCACCCACGAAATTGAGATGGCCATCCCCCTATCGCCCGACGAGGTTATGCGCAAGCGCCTGGCCATATTCAAGCACCAGTCGCAAAAAGACCCAGCTGTTTTCCCGGGTGAGGATGCAAGAGAGTTTTGGGTTAGGGCCGAGGACCGTAACAGGGAAACTGCTCAAAATTATGACCGATTAGGCTTCGCTGAATATGCTGCTATGGAAGCGTTTAAACGATATCACTATTAGGATGTATTGTAGAGACGCAATGCTTTGCGTCTCCACTGACAGGCTGAACAATTTCGCAATTTATCCGGAGACGCAAAGCATTGCGTCTCTACATCTATTCACAGGGATGGATATTTTGCGCCGTCGGTTAAAATAATTACATTAGGCTAATTATAACCCATAATGAGCAAATCTTCAACTCAGAGACTTCTTTCCCCGGATGTATTCCGTGGCGCTACTGTAGCAGCAATGACACTGGTAAATAACCCCGCCGATTGGGGGCATATCTATCCGCCGTTTGAACATTCGGTATGGAACGGGTGTACCCCTACCGACCTGGTATTTCCTTTTTTCCTGTTTATTGTAGGGGTATCCATAGTTTATTCGATGGAACGCAAAATTACCGATCCATCAAAGCATGGTAAACTAATATTGGGCGCTTTAAGGCGGGGATTTATATTAATAGCTATTAGTTGGGTTATCCATATGATATTGCATCCGGGGTTTGAGCACATGCGCTTCCCGGGCGTATTGCAACGCATCGGGGTGGTGTTTTTATCTGCGCGGTGCTGTATATCAAAGCTTCGCAACGGGTGCGCGACTGGCTCTTTGTGATCCTGTTAATAGGCTACTACTATGTTATGAACTTTGTACCCGTGCCTGATACGGGCAAACCAAGCTTAGAGCCAGCTGCTAATATGGGCGCCTGGCTGGATCGACTGGTTTTTACCACCAATCACCTCTGGAAGGAATCAAAAACCCGGGACCCTGAAGGTTTATTAGGAACCATTCCGGCTGTTTGTACGGGGTTATTCGGCATCCGCGTGGGTAGCTGGCTTAAACGTAAGGACCGCGATGACAGTATTAAAGTAAGCTGGTTATTTACTTATGGCGTGCTGGCGGTAGTTGCGGGTTTGGTATGGGGGCTTTTCTTCCCGATAAATAAAGCCTTATGGACAAGCTCTTTTGTGTTATATACTGGCGGCTGGGCAACCATCGCGTTAACATTTTGTTATTGGCTGATAGATGTACAGGGGTATAAAAGAGGTATAGGTTTCTTTTTGCCGTTTGGTGCTAACGCCATTACGGCATATGTGTTGTCTATCTTTATTCCGCACTATATCAACCTCATCAGATTAGGCGGGGGATCACTTTTCCAGATCCTGTATAAGCCCTATTTCACACCGGAAGCGGCCTCGCTATTTTCCGCCGTAGTAATGGTGCTGATCGTTTGGATACCGATGGTGATATTGTATCTTCGAAAAATCACCATAAAAGTATAATGCGCGAACTTAATGTCTTATATCTTAACGCATAAAATAATTTTTAACTAACCTTTGCGTTTTTGCATCTTAGCAGAATATTACCAAACACCATATAATGAATTTTAGAAAGACCATTTTGTTATGGGCTGTTACCTTGCTTGTTACCGCAGGCAGTGCGTTTGCCCGTGTTAAAAAAGCCGGCTACCGCACCCGCAAAAAAAAAACCACCGGCGCTAAACAACAAGCCGGCGCTACAACAGCCGCAACATTACCAGCCGACCCCGAAGTTATAATTGGCAAATTGCCTAACGGGCTAACCTATTACGTGCGCGCAAACAGTACGCTTAAAGGTAAAGCACAATTAATGCTGGTAAATAAAGCAGGCTCGGTATTAGAAACCGAAGCACAACGCGGCATGGCAACCCCGGTACAACGCATGGCCTTTAACGGCACCCGCGATTTCGCGAAAGCTGACCTGACAAGCTATTTGAATAAACTGGGCATTAAATACGGTCCGGATGTTAATGCCATCACTTCATTTGATGAAACTATTTACCAGCTATCGGTACCAACAGATACGCCTAAAGTATTTGCAAACGGGTTTAGTTTATTGGCCAATTGGGCCGCCCGTATAAACTTTGACGCGGCAGCTTTAAACGCCGAGAAAACTACACTTGCAGCACAGGCGGCATTAGGCGGCAAAAACGCCGAGGACAGGCTGCAGCAACAAACCTTGCCTGTATTGCTAAATAAATCGGCATACGCCTACCGGATGCCGATTGGTACGGAAAGCGCGGTTAAAGGATTTACGGAAGCATCTGTAAAAAGTTTTTATACGGACTGGTACCGCCCCGACATGCAAGCTATTATAGCCGTAGGCGATTTTGATCCGAAACAGGCAGAGGAGCAGATAAAATTTAATTTCTCATCATTAAGAAATCCATCGCCCGCTAAACCACAGCCGCAATATACGGTTACCCCCACCTTAGGTACAGCTATAAAAATAGCCACCGATAAAGATTTTAATTACACGCTTTTCCGTGTTGTAGTTAAGCATCCGCAGGCCATTGTTAAAACGCAGGCAGATTACCTGCAATCTATGCGGATAACCTTATTTAACCAGATCTTAAATACACGCGTAACAGAGCTTACAAAAATACCTTCGCCGCCGATAGCATTCGGGCAGGCAGGTTATGCTGATTTTATAGGCAAGCAGGATGCATTTTCGGCACTTGCTGTAGTAAATGGCCCGCAGGGATTAGAAGCCGGCGTTAAAGCCTTAATGGCCGAAGTGTTGCGTGCCCGCAAATTTGGCTTCACAGTAACCGAGTTGGAACGTGCCAAACAAATCGCGCTTGCGCAAATTACCAGCGCCTACAACGCTAAGGATAACACTCCCCGGCAAATTTTGCAGGTGATTACGAGCGCAACTTTGTAAACAAGCAAGCTATACCGGGTATAGATTTTGAGTATAACTACTACATTAACAACATTGGCAAAATAACCCTTGCCGAAATGAATGCGCTGGCAGTGAAGTTGATCTCTGATCAAAACCGGGTGATACTGCTGGAAGCTAATGATGCACAGAAAGCTAATTTACCAAACGAGCAAACCCTGTTAAAATGGGTAGCCGACGCAGGTAACGGGCTCACCCCGTATGTAGATGACAGTTCGACACCATTGATGACTACATTACCTACCCCAGGCAAAGTGGAAACCATGAAGGTTGACAGTACCATATCCATAACAACTGTCACTTTAAGCAATGGTGTAAAAGTTATATTAAAACCTACAACCTTTACCCCGGGTCAGATACTGATTGCAGGCTATAGCTTTGGCGGCACCTCATTGGCCAGCGACCAGGGATTTCCTGTCGGCAAATATTGCGGCAAATATCGTGAGCAATAGTGGTGTAGCCGGCTTTAATCAAACCCAGTTGGGCAAAATGATCCGCGATAAAAACTTTAGTATTACGCCATATATCAGCGATATAACCCAAGGTGTATCAGGCTATGCCATAGGCGATGGTTTTGAATCGGCGTTACAGCTTTTAAATTTATATTTTACCAGCCCGCGTAAGGATGCCGAGGTATGGAAAACATACATCAGCCAGGCACAATCCGCTTTAACCAGAAACGCCAATGCCCCGGGCAGTGTTTACCAGGATACGGTTTTGGCTGTTTTAGGTAATTACGCCCCGCGCAGCATGCCTGCTACAGCCGATAAGCTAAACGCGGCAAGTTTGGATAAAGCTTATGATTTTTACAAGGCCCGTTTTGCCGATGCCAGTAATTTCACTTTTACTTTCACCGGCGATTTTTCGGTTAACGCCATCATCCCGTACCGGCAACCTACTTAGGTAGCCTGCCATCAACAAACGGCAAAGAGACCTTTAAGAATTTAGGTATCCATCCACCGGCGGGCCAGTAACAAAAACCATCTATAAGGGCGCAGGGAATAAAGCTACGGTACAATTAATATTTAGCGGCGATTATAATTATAACGACGAAAACAACACCCAGATTGATGCTTTAGAGGAGATCTTAAACATCAGGCTGGTTGATTCGCTTAAAGATGGCAATGGCGTCTATTCGCCGGGCGTAAGGGTTAATTACGGCAAAAACCCCGAAGGCCGCTATAAGGTAACCATATCCTTTTTAGCTGATGTAGACGGTGTTGACAAGGCTACCGCCTACATACTTAGCGAGATCAACAAGCTTAAGCAAAACGGCGCCGTGGATAATGACGTTAAACTGTTTATAGCGCGCCAGGCACGTACTATACAGAGCCAGTACAAGCAAAATACATTTTGGCAGGCAACATTAACCACCGCGGCACAAAACCAGAAAACCCTGATAAAATTTTAAGCCGTGTGCAGGACCTTGGGCAGGTAACCCAACAAAGCACCAAAGATGCGGCTATAAGATACTTAGGGGGAAATAATTTGATAAAGATCATCCTGTTGCCCGAGAAGAAATAACAACATACACATTTATTCAAAAAAGTCCTGCCCATAAACCGGCAGGACTTTTTTATTGATAGCACAAAAGATTTATTATTTTGTTAGCTCAATGATGATAAGCCCCGGGGAAAAAGTTATACAGCAATGGTACAAGCAAAAAAACTGGCACCAGTTTCCGTTTCAAAAGGAGATGGCAGAGGTTTACCTTGCCGGAAATTCGGGTTTGTTAAACGCGCCTACGGGCAGCGGTAAAACCTTTGCCCTGTTTCTGCCCTTCCTTGCCGATTTTATTAATAAGCACCCCGATTATAAAACCCGCCAAAACAATGGCCTGCAAATGCTCTGGATAACGCCCCTGCGTGCCTTAACCAACGACATTCGTAAAGCCATGCAGGAAGTTTGTGATGACCTGGGTATCCCCGGAAAATTGCAACCCGCACCGGCGACACCCCCGCTGCCGAAAAAGCTGCGTTAAAGAAAAAACTGTCCGAAGTACTGCTCACCACCCCCGAAAGCCTGCACCTGATGCTGGCTCAAAAGGAATATCCAAAAATATTTCAAAGCCTACAGGTATTGGTGGTTGATGAATGGCACGAGTTGTTGGGTACAAAGCGGGGCGTGCAGGTGGAGTTGGGGTTGAGCAAGTTAAAAGTCCTAAGTCGGGAGTCTAAAGTCTTAAGTCAAAATAATAAAGACTCAGAACTCAAGAGTCAGGACTCAAGACTACGCATCTGGGGCATAAGCGCCACCATAGGCAATTTAGAACAAGCTGCAGATGTGCTGTTGGGTAACGATTTCCCGCGGGACAGGATAAAAATGGTGCGGGCCAATGTAGATAAGAAACTTGTGGTTCAATCTATCATTCCCGAAAATATCGAGAATTACTCGTGGGCCGGGCATATTGGTTTAAAGCTGTTGCCGCAGGTGATGGAAATTGTAGCCAAAAGCAAAACCACGCTGATATTTACCAATACCCGGTCGCAGTCGGAGATTTGGTATCATGCCATTTTAGATAACTACCCCGAATATGCCGGGGTGATGGCCATGCACCACGGCTCGCTGGATAACGAGTTGCGCAACTGGGTAGAGGCTGCGCTGCATGCCGAAGCCTTAAAGGTTGTGGTATGTACGTCAAGTCTTGACCGGGGGTTGATTTCAGGCCGGTAGACACTGTTATCCAAGTAGGCAGCCCCAAAGGTGTCGCGCGGTTTATGCAACGCGCTGGGCGCAGCGGGCACCATCCCGGCGCTATATCAAAAGCTTACTTTGTGCCTACCCACTCGTTAGAGTTATTGGAAGGCGCGGCGCTGAAGCAGGGTATTAAACAAGGTATTTTTGAAAGCCGCGACCCGATGCTGCTGGCTATGGACGTGCTGATACAATATATGGTGACTTTGGCGGTATCAGAAGGTTTCCGTGCCGATGAATTATACGAAGAAGTGACGGGAACTTACGCCTTTGCCGACCTGCGCCGAAACGAATTTAACCAACTGCTTGATTTTATAACCAACGGCGGCAAAACCCCGGCGCAATACGATGAGTTTTTAAAGGTGGAGATTGAGAACGGGGTTTACAAAGTATTTAGCCGCCGCGTTGCCATGCGCCACCGGTTAAGCATAGGTACCATAACCAGCGACATGAATATCCGGGTTAAATGGTTAAGCGGCGGTAGTTTGGGTACGGTTGAAGAATCTTTCATCTCCAAACTAAAACCGGGTAATACCTTTTGGTTCGCGGGGCGCAGCCTGGAGTTTGTGCGAATAAAGGAAATGAGCGCCTATGTAAAAAAATCAACCTCTAACAAAGGGATGATACCCAGCTGGAACGGCGGTCGGATGCCGCTGTCATCGCAGCTATCCGCCGTATTCAGGGATAAGCTGGACGAGGTGGCGCATGGCATTGAAAAAGATGTAGAGGTTATTGCCTTAAAACCCTTATTTGTTTTACAGCAGGAGCTATCGCACCTGCCGCAAAGCCATGAATTCTTAATTGAATCCTTCAAATCGCGCGAAGGTCATCACCTTTTATTTTATCCCTTCGAGGGCCGTTTGGTACATGAGGGCATGGCATCATTATTTGCCTACCGGATCTCGAAAGTAAAGCCCGCCAGCTTTTCTATCGCAATGAATGATTACGGGTTTGAGTTGTTAACGGATGAGGATGTGCCTATTGAACAGGTTTTAGAAGACGCCGATTTCTTCTCGATAGATAACTTATTAGAAGATATCCAGCATAGCTTAAATGCCAATGAAATGGCGCGCCGCCGCTTCCGCGATATCGCCAGCATCGGCGGGTTAGTGTTTAACGGCTTTCCCGGTCAGCAGGTAAAGAACAAACATTTGCAGGCATCGTCATCCTTATTGTTTGATGTGTTTAGCGAGTATGAGCCGGATAACCTGCTGGTAAGGCAGGCTTACAACGAGGCGCTGGCATTCCAGTTAGAAGAGTTCAGGTTACGGGCCGCCCTGCAGCGCATCATCACTCAAAACATCATCCTAAAAACTATTGAGCGCCCTACCCCGTTTGCTTTTCCCATAATGGTTGATAGCCCGGGCCGCGAGCGCCTTACCACCGAAAGCCTGGAGGACCGAATAGCCAAAATGGCCAGACAGTATGGCGCAGATGGTGTGGGCGGTAATGAAAATAAAAAGGTGCGTAAGCCGGGGATTACCCGGAAAAAGGGATTTTAACCTTTTGTCATCCTGAGCATAGCGAAGATCTTCTAAGCGCGATCGGGATAATGTATAAGATTCTTCGCTATGCTCAGAATGACAACCTGTTTTATTAATTAATACCCCACCCGCTCAACCGGCGGCATGGTAATTAATCGTTTTTGAAAATATACGTCCCAGCTATGCTGCTGCGTAGCATCGCGCATATTTTGGGTGTCAACATCGTAGTTGGCGTTTAGCTCCCGGTATTTGGCGTGGATGCGGTTAAACAGGTCGCTGGCTTGCGAGCGGTAATAATTCTCGTCAAAACGGGTGCGATTGATCATGCGCAGCAGTTCTTGCTGCTCCATATAGGATATAGTATAATGGCCCTGCTCGTGATTCAATATCCGGGCAAGGTGTTTTTTATCGGTTACCCGTTGCATGTCTATCCATGAGCGTTGCCGGTCGACCGTTAGCCGCACATCAGCAATCAACTTAAATCTGTCGCCCTGGCCTGCGCCTTCGTAATGAAAATTAATAGAACATTTAGTATGGGCTATTGCGTTATTATCACCGGGATTGGGCATACCGCCAAAATCGGTGGTAGTTAACTGGCGATAACTCCCTTGTGCTAAAACTGCATAATTTAAACAAAGTATTAACGCTGCGGCGTTAATTATCCTCACAAATCTAAATATCATTTAATAGGTTAATCGTTTGCCTTAGGACTGTCCAATGACACAAGAGTTTAACCCGTTACTACTTTATTTTTTGACTTTATCCGGCTGTAAAACGTTAAGGCTCATCATTTCTTTCATAGTTCTTTGCATCGAGTCTGTCGAGCCGTCAAGGAAGATAACGTTCCCTTCAGAGTTTTCGGCGAAGTGCTTGATGGATTCTGTCCACATGGTAAATAATATTACAGAGGTATCCATATGGGCGGTTTCCATTTCTTTGGCGGCAACGGTCATACCCTTTGCAACTTCCCCGGCGAAACAGGGCCACACCTTGTCCGCGCAATTGCGATGCTCGGCGCTCGGCCTCGGCAGAGATCTTAATAGCATTACCCTCAGCCTCGGCAGCTTTTGTTTTTGTGATCAATAAAGCCTGGCCTTCGTTTTCGGCAGCAGCTTTCAGGTTATTTGATGCCACAACCTTGGCTCATTGATTTCATGATCACATCATCAAACGTAATATCATTTAATTGCAGATCCTGTAAATGATAACCCCAGTCTCCGGGATCTGGTCAAGCTGCTCTTTTACGTGTTCGACAATATCGCGCCTTAGTATCAATACTTCCGACTGGCGTTTGGTAGCCACAAACGCGCGGATAGAACCTTCGACCGTACGGATCAGCGCCTGCATTAAGTTACGCTCATCAACAAATTTAAAAGCTACATTTTTTATGGTTTCTTCCTGTTGGTCTAATACCGAATACAACAGCATCGCCTTAAAATAAACGTTTGCCTGGTCGAACGTTACGGCCTGAACTCCAGTTCGACAGAGCGGTTTTGAATAGATATTTTAGAATATATAGACTCAATAAGCGGGATCTTAAAATTTAATCCCGGGGTTAATATACGGCGATATTTACCGAACACAGTAATAACGGCAATGGTGCCTTGTTTAACGGTTACAAACGACGAAAAAACAATTATTATTAAAATAAAAATGATGAATAGCAAAACTATTTGGCTTGTCATGGTTTATAGATTTAGTTGAAATAAATATAGGGTTATTTATTAAATAGCATATTAAATAAAATCACAACATCATGAACGTAAAAGAACTTTTGGAACAATACTAACCATTTTGGGTATCATTGGGTTAATCTACACCGGCATAGCAATTATACAACACAGCAACGGTTTTACCGAGCTCACTGTAGTCGGCGTACTTTCAGTAATATTTTTTTAACAGGTATAAGTCTGGTAAGGGTTACCAAAGACGAGGCTTAGCCAACTATGCCAGAGCGTAAACTTGTGTTACAATCCCGCCACAGTGGTGGGGATTTTTGGGGATTTATGTCTCGTTCAAAATACGCGGCAGCTTCTGTTTAAGCTGTTTTAAAGCCGATTAAAATTGGTGTATAATTTGATTGATTGGTTTACCAAATTAAATTAAACTCACAATGAAATTGAAACCAACGCTGGGCACCATATTAACTTTAGTAGGCATTATCGGGCTGGTTTTTGCGGTAATAGGCCAAATAACCAGCTATATAAGCCGGAGTGCATTTACAGGTGTTACCATATTAGGTTGCATTATATTTTTTGCAGGTGTTACCTTGCTCCGCGACCAACTGGAACATAAATAATATTGAAATATAGTTTTTATAAAAGGCTGCTCAGTATTCCTGACGGCCTTTTTTATTGCCGGGCAAGATTATATCGGGCAAAAAAAAAAGGCCTTTTCATTTCTGAAAAGGCCTTTCTCTGTGAAAAATATGTTTAGTTATTGTCTTTGCTATCGTCAGGCACACCGCTTAGCTCTTCTTTAAACTGCGCTAATACCCTGCCGCCCTTATAAAAGTAACGGCTGTAATACGCGTCATCAAGGCTGCTTATAGCAACCCCTTTCATTGAGGCATGTGCAAACCTGTTATTTCCCAAATAAATACCAATGTGCGAAATGCTTCGGCTATGTATTTTAAAGAAAACCAAATCGCCTTCTTTTAAATCATCTTTACCAACCGGGTTAACCATGCTAAAAATATCGCGCGAGTTGCGTTTGATATCTAAATTAAAAACCTGGTTATATAACTGTTTTGTAAATGCAGAACAATCAACACCTTTTTTGAGCTACCGCCAAAACGGTAAGGGGTGCCTATCCAATCATATACAAAATTAAAAAGTTTCATGTTTGATGTTGCAGATACCGCAACATGCATAATTTGAGAAAGATAATCCTTCGCTAAACTCTCTTGTTCGTCTGCCGACTTATCTGCCGCCTGGTTTGGAACACTTTTTGTTTGGGCCTGAACGGCTAAAACGCTGAAAAATAAGGCGATTGCCAATACTGTTTTCTTCATTTAATCCTTGTTTCTTTCTTGTTTAACGGACAAACTGTCCATAATGTTACACACATTGAATAAGGTTGGATACAAAACTATCCATTTTTTCCATAATCACAAATAAAAGCTTGAATTTATTGACATTATTTAGTTTTCCACATTTGGGGAGAGCAAGATTAGTGATTGAAGATTAAAGATGGATTAATCAGGGCAATAAAATTTAAAGATAGTTTGATAACTAAGTCTTTAATGCGTCATAAAAATTGGCTGTGTTTCAGCTGAATAAAATGTTTTACTGCTTTAATCGTATTGCAAAACCAATCTTTAATCTTTAATCACTAATCTTACACAAAAATACTTCGCAACAATTCCGTTCGGGTTTCGATAATTTGGAAGATATAATTAGATTTGCGCATTATACTTAAATTGGTTGTTTGACAAATGAGTTCAATCGAAATAAATAAAGACACTTATTTAAAGTGGTACGAGTCGATGCTTTTGATGCGTAAGTTCGAAGAAAAAGCAGGACAATTATATGGTCAGCAAAAAATAAGGGGCTTTTGCCACTTATATATTGGCCAGAAGCTGTTTTAGCCGGAGCTATGTCTGTGCTAAAAAAGGGGATAGCATGATCACCGCTTATCGCGATCACGCACATGCTATTGCCCGTGGTGTATCCTCAAACGCTATCATGGCCGAGCTTTATGGCAAGGCAACCGGATGCTCAAAAGGCAAAGGCGGCTCTATGCACATGTTTAGTAAAGAGCACCATTTTTACGGCGGCCACGGCATTGTAGGCGGACAAATTCCATTGGGCGCGGGTATAGCCTTTGCCGAGAAGTTTAAAGGGACCGATTTTGTGAACGTAGCCTACATGGGCGATGGCGCCGTGCGCCGTGGTGCATTAAACGAAACCTTTAACATGGCTGCGTTGTGGAAACTGCCGGTAATATTTATTTGTGAAAATAATGGTTACGCAATGGGCACATCAGTAGCACGTACTACCATACAAACCGATATTTATAAACTGGGCTTACCTTATGGTATCCCTTCATCAGCGGTTGATGGCATGGACCCTGTTGCGGTACATAATGCGATGGACGAAGCTGTACAGCGTGCCCGTAAAGGCGAAGGGCCAACCTTTTTAGAAATGCGTACCTATCGGTACAAAGGCCACTCGATGTCTGATCCGCAGAAATACCGTACAAAAGAAGAGTTGGAAAGCTACAAAGCCAAAGACCCTATTGAGATCATAAAGTTAGCTATTGAAAAAATAAATATGCCGACGAGAAATGGTTCGAAGAAATCGACGCTAAAATTAAAGCTGAGGTTGAGGCAGCGGTACAATTTGCCGAGGAATCGCCATGGCCGGAAGCATCAGAATTATATACTGATGTTTACGTACAAAAAGATTATCCATATATAATGGACTAATTTAGTCCAAAGTCGGGAGTCCAAAGTCCTTAGTAAAACGACTTTAGACTTCAGGCTAACGACTCAAGACTATAGACTAAATAAAAAATATTCATCCTATATAAATATGGCCGAAGTAGTTAAAATGCCAAAAATGAGCGATACCATGACCGAAGGTGTGGTAGCTAAATGGCATAAAAAAGTTGGTGATAAGGTAAAATCAGGCGATGTATTGGCCGAGATAGAAACCGACAAAGCCACCATGGATTTTGAATCGTACCAGGATGGTGTATTATTATTCATTGGTGTAGAAGAAGGTAAATCTGTCCCGGTTGATGAAGTAATTGCCGTTTTAGGTAAAGAAGGCGAAGATTATAAGACTGCTTTAGAAGGTAGCACTGCCCCGGCCGCCGCACCTGCTGAAGAAAAACCGGCCGCTCCGGCTGCTGATAAAGCTCCGGCTGCAACTGCTCCGGCGGCGGCAAAGGTTGATCTGTCAAGCATCCCGGCTACGGTTATCCGCATGCCTGCCTTGAGCGATACCATGACTGAAGGCGTTATCAACAAATGGAACTTTAAAGTTGGTGATAAAGTAAAATCAGACGACTCATTAGCTGATGTTGAAACCGACAAAGCTACCATGGAAGTTGTAGGTTATGAAGAAGGCACACTATTATATATAGGCCCTAAAGAAGGCGAAGCTGCACCGGTACACGGCATTATAGCTATCGTTGGTAAAGAGGGAACTGATATTACGCCGTTGTTACAAGATAACGGAAGTAGCGGTAGCAGCGACAGTGGCAGTAAAGCCCCGGAAGCGCCTGCAACTCCTACCGCCCCTGCAACTGAAGAGAAAGAAGTATCGCATAGCGACGGCCGCGTAAAAGCATCGCCGTTGGCACGTAAAATAGCTAAAGAAAAAGGTATCGATATTAACGCCGTTAAAGGTACTGCCGAAGGAGGCCGTATTGTTAAAAAAGATATCGAAGACTTTAAACCGGGCGCGTCACCTGCTGCTCCGACCGCTACCGGTGCTCCGGCAAAAGAAGCTGCACCTGCTGCTGCCGCTCCGGCAAAAGCACCTGTGGTATTACCTACCATAGTTGGCGAAGAGAAATTTACCGAAAGGCCGGTAACGCAAATGCGCAAGGCAATTGGTCGCCGTTTAAGCGAGAGCTTGTTTACCGCGCCGCACTTCTACGTTACCATGTCTATTGATATGGATCAGGCCATTGCTGCACGTAACAAGATCAACGAAGTTGCTCCGGTTAAAATATCATTTAATGATTTTGTAGTTAAAGCTACCGCAATTGCATTACGCCAGCACCCTGCCATCAATTCATCATGGCAAGGCGAGACCATCCGTACTAACGAGCATGTTAATATTGGTGTAGCCGTTGCAGTTGATGAAGGCTTATTGGTACCGGTAATTAAATTTGCTGATAGCAAATCATTAAGTCACCTGTCGGTTGAGGTTAAAGAGTTTGCTCAGAAATCGAAAGCTAAGAAACTACAACCTAATGAAATGGAAGGCTCAACCTTCACCATATCAAACTTAGGTATGTTTGGTGTCGACGAGTTTACCGCTATCATCAACACGCCTAACGCTTGTATTTTGGCGGTTAGCGGTATACAAGCGGTGCCTGTTGTGAAAAACGGCGCTGTAGTGCCCGGCAACGTAATGAAAGTTACTTTAAGCTCAGATCACCGCGTGGTTGATGGCGCAAGCGCTGCTGCGTTCCTACAAACATTAAAACAATTATTAGAAGAGCCGGTAAGGTTGTTGATATAATTTTTAGAATAAAGACGCAAGAGTCAAGATACAAGAGCGATAGGTTTAGACTTATCGCTCTTTTTGTTTTTATCACATCTTGTCATTCGAAACGAGTGAGAAATCTTAAACGCGCGAAAATTAGCATAGCGCAAAAGATTTCTCGCTTCGCTGCGAAATGACAATTGGGTATTTTTTTTATCTTTGCATCATAATATCAAACACTACCCATCATGTAATTAATCAGGTTGACGATAGCTTTTACTTAAAACATCTTACAAAAGCCATCAATCTTTGCCGTATTTCAGCGGCTCATTATCAATTATTATTCATCAAATTACTTTTGCATAACCATGTAATTCATTGCATTTGTCTGCGCTTTTGGCAGACATCCAACACATATTAGCGTTAATTAAAGCCGGTATTTGAGCCGGACCTGTTACAAAAACAGCCTTATTGTGTGCTTTTTGTAACTTGGCATTCTGATTGATAAATCAATATTAATGAAACAAAAATTTTATGATACTGCTGTAAAGCAGGAACGGGCCGTACTGGTTGGCGTTATTACCGCTAACGAAACTGATGAACGCGCCAAAGAATATTTAGAAGAATTACAATTTTTAGTTGATACCGCTGGTGCCGAAACCGTTAAAATCTTCACCCAAAAACTACAGAAACCTGATCGTGCAACGTTTGTTGGCTCGGGAAGGTTAGAAGATATCAAGGCATTTGTAAAAGAAGAAGAGATAGACATTGTAGTGTTTGATGATGAATTAACCCCATCGCAACTGCGTAACATAGAAAGGGAGCTGCAGGTTAAAATATTGGACCGCAATAACCTGATACTGGACATATTTGCTAACCGGGCACAAACTGCGCAGGCAAAAACGCAGGTTGAACTGGCTCAGCTGCAATACCTGCTGCCACGCCTTACCCGCCTCTGGACCCACTTAGAGCGCCAAAAAGGTGGTATTGGTATGCGTGGCCCGGGTGAGAGCCAGATCGAGACTGACCGCCGTTTGATCCTGGATAAAATATCGCTGCTTAAGGAACGATTGAAATTAATTGATCGCCAAAACGAAACACAGCGTAAAAACCGTACGCAAATGGTTAGGGCTGCATTAGTGGGTTATACCAACGTTGGTAAATCAACCATCATGAATATGATCTCCAAATCGGATGTTTTTGCAGAGAACAAATTGTTTGCTACGCTGGATACCACGGTTAGAAAAGTAGTGATTGAAAACGTGCCTTTTTTATTATCTGACACGGTTGGTTTCATCCGCAAATTACCGCATGATTTGGTGGAATGTTTTAAATCCACACTTGATGAGGTACGCGAGGCAGACTTGTTGATCCATGTTGTGGATGTATCGCACCCAAGCTTTGAGGACCACATCCGCGCAGTAAATGATACGCTGAAAGAGATCGGTGCCAGCGATAAACAAATCATCACCGTATTTAATAAAATAGATGCCTACAAGCCTGTGCAAATGAATCCGGACGAGGAAGCCGAACCTGTAACGCTTGAAGACTTTAAACATAGCTGGATGGCTAAAAACAATAGCCCGGCCATATTTATATCGGCTACCAAAAAGGAAAATATTGATGAGTTCAGGAACCTGATCTACAAGTATGTAATGGAATTACATGTGGACAGGTACCCTTATGATAACTTGCTGTATTAAAGCAATACACAAATCACAAAGTTGTCATTCTGAGCATCGCGAAGAATCTTGTAAGCGCGATAAGTAAGACGCTTGCCTATCATTGTAGAAGATTCTTCGCTATGCTCAGAATGACAGATGCTTTAGGTTAAGAAGATGTCCTTTTTAATCGCCGGAATTATTCCCTTCTCCAAAGCTGTACTAAATAAAAGGTTTATCGCTTTCCTTCCCTCTTCGCCCAAATCAACAGAATATTTATTTACATATAGCTCGATGTGCTTGTACATTACTTCTTCGCTCATTTCCTGTGCGTGCTGGCGGATAAAGTCAAGCCCTGATTTAGGGTTGGCAAATGCAAACTCGACAGATTTACGCAGTACGCGGTTTATTTTATGCTGGATATCAACCGGTAAATTACGGTTAGCAACAATACCGCCAAGCGGGATAGCGCAGCCGGCTTCTTTTTCCCAGTAATCGCCCAGGTCTATAATCTTCTTTAAACCTTTATCCTGGTAAGTAAAGCGATTTTCATGGATGATTAATCCGGCATTTACCCTGCCTTCTAAAACCGCATTCTCAATATCAGAAAATACCAATTCAACCTTATTAGTAGCATTAGGGAAAGCAAGGCCCAACAGAAAGTTTGCCGTGGTGTATTTACCGGGAATCCCTATACGGAGATTTGAGATTTGAGATTTGAGATTTGAGAGCAATTCTTCGGGGTCACCCTTGCAGATCAACATCGGCCCAACACCGAAACCTAAAGCGCTGCCCGCATCCAGCAAAACATATTTATCAACCACATAAGCAAAAGCATGATAGCTTAGCTTGGTAATATCCAGTTCGCCGCGAAAGGCTTTTTGGTTAAGCGTTTCCACATCATCATAAAACACCTCAAACTCCAGTCCTTCGGTATCTATCTTATGATGTATAAGCGCATCGAAAATAAAAGTATCATTTGGGCATGGCGAAAAGCCGAGTGTGAGTTTCATTGGGTTGTGAGTTGTGAGTTGTGGGTTTTGAGTGATTGTGCGGTTCTAAACTCAACACTCACTACTCAGCACTCATAACTCTTTTATTAAATCCAGTGCAAATGTATTCAGATTTTTAACAGCAAGCCCTATCTGCCAGTTGTCGCGGTTGCGTTTTTCTACATAATTTGACACTGCCCTGATCTGTATGCAAGGCACCTTCAGCTCGCGGCAGGCATAAAAACGCTGCACCTTCCATACTTTCTATTTGTGGGTTAAGGCGACTAACCACGGCGGCTATAGTGGCATCATTACCATGCACGGTATTTACGGTTATAGCGGTAGCCTTATTGGTTCTTATTTTCGGGGTGAAATGATCAAGGCTGCTGGTTGGGTTAAAAATACCCGCGCCAAGGCCTAATTGTTCAATACTGATAAAGCGGGTATCATCTTCGGCGCCCAGTTCGGCAAACGTGTCTTTGGTTATTTCGTATACTTCGCCAAGTGGGAAGCTTTTGTCGAAAGCTCCTGCAACACCAAGGTTTATTACCGGGTTGTATACATTATGTGGTAAATGCCTGCCTAAAGCAAAGGCCGTTGGCACCATGCCCGCACCGGTAATTAATACCGAGCAGTTTGCCACCGAGATATGGCGTGGAACAAACAGATTATCGGCCTCGTCCGACTTTTGCATACCAAGTGCATCCATCAGTGGTTGAACTTCGCCTTGGGTAGCAGCAACAATTAATATCCGCATGTCATTTTGTTTATTCAACTAAGATAATTAAAATTAGTTTGCAGTGGGTAGTTTGCAGTGTGCAGCAAAATATTCTACATAGTAATTGCTAACTGCAAACTAAAAACTGCAAACTTAAAGTTTGTATATTTGCACCCATTAAATATTATGATGATATACGTAACGCGCAAAGAACATTTTAACGCAGCACATAAAATGTACCGTGATGAGTGGAGCGCGGAAAAAAATGCTGAAATGTTTGGCAAATGTGCCAATCCCAACTGGCATGGGCATAACTATAACCTTTTTGTAACAGTAAAAGGCGAAATTACCCATGCAACCGGCTATTTAATTGATTTAAAAGAGTTGAAAGTGATCATTAACGAACACGTTATTGAAAAACTTGACCATAAAAACATTAACCTTGATGTTGATTTCATGAAAGGAAAAATGGCATCAACCGAATTGCTTTGCATTGAGATATTTAACCAGTTAAAGGGCCCGATAGAAGCTTACCCCGGCGTATTTTTTACACTCGGTAAGATTACATGAAACCGAAAATAACTCGGCAGAATATTTTGGCGACTAAACCTGCACAATGATTTACGACGACGACAACCTTCCGGACAGGAACGACGATATTAACGGCTACGAAAAAGTTGACCGCTATAACCCCGAATTGATTGAAAGCTTATCGGGCCATTATAAACAAGTTTTAAAGCAATTGGGCGAAAACCCGGAACGCGAAGGCCTGTTAAAAACACCCGAGCGTATTGCCAAAGCTATGCTGTATTTAACACATGGCTACGACCTGAATCCCAAAGAAATATTAAACTCGGCTTTATTTAAAGAAGAATATAGCCAGATGGTGGTTGTTAAAGACATTGAAGTATACTCGATGTGCGAGCATCATATGCTGCCTTTTTTTGGCAAAGCGCATATCGCCTATATTCCTAACGGTCATGTGGTGGGATTGAGCAAAATACCACGCGTGGTTGATGCATACGCGCGCCGCCTGCAGGTACAGGAACGTTTAACTAACGAAATTCGTGATTGTATACAGGACGCGCTGCAACCAATTGGTGTGGGGGTAGTTATTGAGTGCCGTCACCTTTGCATGTGCATGCGCGGTGTACAAAAACAAAACTCGGTTACTACCACCTCAGCATTTTCGGGCGGGTTTTACCATGAAAAACAAGGGCAGAGTTTTTACACTTAATTTCTTCGAAATTAAGTTAGAGATTAGAGGTTAGTTAATTAGAGATTAGTTGGCTTATCGGCAAACACAAATTTCTCTTAAATGT
>NZ_JABFCR010000030.1:0-30133 GCF_013087555.1 Mucilaginibacter humi | reverse complement strand
TTGTTGGCCACATTATCAAGGAAATACCTGTCGTGAGATACCACGATCACCGTACCTTCGTATTGCTGTAGCGCCTGGATCAATATATTAACCGAAGCCATATCCGGGTGATTGGTAGGCTCATCCAGTACCGTGGAAGTTTGCGTCGGCAGTTAAAGCTTTTGCTAAAGCCACACGCGATTTCTCGCCACCCGATAATACTTTGATCTTTTTAAACACATCATCGCCGGTAAATAAAAACGATCCTAATATTGAGCGCAGCTCAGTGTCGGTATGTTTTGGAGCAAATGATTGCAATTCCTGTAAGATCTGATTCTCCGTGTGCAGGCTCTCTAACTGGTGCTGCGCGAAGAACGTTTGGGTAACATTATGGCCGGTAACAGCTGTACCTTCAAACTCTTTGTCGGCTCCTGCTACAATACGTAACAAGGTTGATTTACCCTTACCATTGGCACCTATCAGGGCTATTTTATCACCTTTTTCAATAATCGCTTCCGCATCATCCAAAATATCTATACCGGGATATTTTTTGGTGATATGCTCCATAGTAACCACATGGCGGCCCGATTGCTTGCTGAATTTGAACCGGAAGTTAACTTCGGGGTTATCATCATCCACATCCTCAACACGCTCTAATTTATCAAGCATCTTGATCCGTGATTGCGCCATCTTTGCTTTGGAGGCCTTGGCACGGAAACGCTCGATCAAACGCTCTTCTTGTTTTATTTTTGACTGCTGATTTTTAAACTCACCACGCTGAATTTCGGCACGTAATGCTTTTTCTTCTAAATAGAATGAGTAATTGCCTGCGTAAACATTTAGCTTACCCTTACGCGATTCTACGGTACGGTTGATAACTTTATCCAGAAACCATCTATCATGCGATACGATGATGATAGCACCGAAAGCTTTCAAATAATCTTCCAGCCATTGGATAGAGGGTAAGTCTAAGTGGTTGGTAGGCTCATCCAGTAACAGGATATCAGGCGCCTGCAAAAGGATCTTAGCCAGCATTACGCGCATTCGCCAGCCACCCGAGAAGGTGCTTAGTTTACGCTGGCAATCAGCTTCGCTAAAACCAAGACCCGCTAAAATTTCGTGTGCTTTATATTCGATATTGTAACCGTCAAGCGCTTCAAACTCGTGCTGCTTGTCGCTTAGTTTGTGTAATAAGTCTTCGCTATAGTCTGTTTCCAGTTTTTTTAACAAAACCTCTATCTCGTCATGCAATTGGTTCTGGCGCTCAAAAGCTTCCATAGCCACATGCACGATGTTTTTGTCGGACGAGTAGGATAACAGATCCTGGTTAAGATAGCCCATGGTAAGGTCCTTAGCCATTGATATGGTGCCTGATGTAGGTTTATACTCACCGGTTATTATCCTTAAAAGAGTGGTCTTCCCGGTTCCGTTAGCGCCGATAAGGCCTATTTTTTCACCGGGTTTAATATGCCAACTGGCCTCATCATATAATGCCCTTGCACCTATCTCGAACGTAAGATTATTTATAGCTATCATTGGCCGCAAAGATAGGGTTTTAAGCTGAAAGCTTAAAACGGAGATTAGTGATTAGTTAATTAGAGATTTGGCCTCTCACAGGCAAAATAAAAAGGGTAATGAATTATAAACCCACCACCCTTTTTAATAACTTGTATAGTTATAGATTATCCTAACCTCTAACCTTTAACAGCTTTCAGCCATGTCTCGGCCATTAATGCTGCGCCTGCAATTGATGGATGCACACCGTCGCCGGTCCAGTAGCTTGGCGGGGCCGGGGTTATGGCTTTATCAAATGCAGCCTGGTATGGTACAAATGGGGCGTTGTATTCGGCTGCAATATCTTTGGCTGCTTTTTTAAACAGGTCGAATGTTGGGTACCAGTCCTTAGTAACCGCCTTTACATCCAAAACACCAAAAGGTTCGCAGATGATCAACTTTATATTTGGTAATGCTTCTTTAGTACGGTCCAGTAGTTTTTTATAGTCGGCAATGTAGTTGTCTATAGTACCTTTGTAGGGATTGCTTGCGTTCAGCGTGTGCCAGTAGTCGTTTACACCTATATGGATGCTTAATACCGTTGGCTTAATGGCCAGTGCGTCGGCATCCCAGCGATCTGCAAGTTGGTAAACTTTGTTACCGCTTACGCCTTTGTTATAAATTTGCAGGTTCTTGTCCGGGTTTTTCAATAATAACTGGCTGGCTGCCATAAACGCATAACCATTACCCAACGCGCCGGTATTATTAGCCACAACAGCATTACGGTTACCACGTCCCGCGTCGGTAATTGAATCGCCCTGAAAAAGGATAATATCATCTTTTTCAATACTTACTTTTTTAGCGATAGGTGCGGTAGCTAATGCAGCCGACACAATTTCGGGGATGCTTATAGCCGCTAATGTGCCTATTGATGCGTTCCTGATAAAACGGCGACGGTTATTTGTAGATTGATCTTCCATAATTGGTATTAAGTTTTTGAAGCGCGGCGGGTACTGCTGCGCTGGTTTATTTATGACGAACTAAAGTACAATATTCTTTTACAAATCAAAATATTAAAACATCACATTAGCCTCACCCCCCTCTCCAAAGGAGAGGGCTCCTAACCATCTTGCATTGAAGTCCTCTCCTTTGGAGAGGATTTAGGTGAGGCAAATTCGGTTTAAACAAGTAACTTTGCTGCTATGTATTCGTTAATAAAGCCCTTACTATTTCAGTTCGATCCGGAAAACATCCACTATTTTGTAACCCGAAATTTAAAGCGATTTAATCGTTTCCCCGGAGGGGCAGCGTTAAGCAGGGCCATCTGGGACCTGAAGGACCAGCGCCTTGAAAAAGAAGTGTTCGGTCTTAAATTTATTAACCCGGTTGGCCTTGCCGCAGGCTTTGATAAAAACGGCGAAGTTATCAGCGAGCTGGCTAATATGGGTTTCGGTTTTATTGAGGTGGGTACGGTTACCCCCTGCCTCAACCCGGCAATCCAAAACCGCGCATGTTTCGCGCCCCCGAAGACAAAGCGCTCATCAACCGAATGGGTTTTAATAATTTAGGGGTTGATGTAGTGGCGGAACGGATTGCAGCTTACCGCAAAAACCAACCGGCAGCTCAAAGAGGCTTATTGATTGGCGGCAACATCGGCAAAAACAAGGTTACTCCTAATGAGGACGCGGTAAGCGACTATATCAAATGCTTCGACCGGTTGTTTGATGTGGTTGATTATTTTGTAGTAAACGTAAGCTCGCCAAATACACCGGGGCTGCGTGAACTGCAGGAGAAAGAGCCGCTGATGCAACTATTAAACACGCTACAGCAACGCAATAATAAAAACGATGTATCTAAACCCATCCTGTTAAAAATAGCCCCAGACCTTACTAATGAGCAACTGAACGATATTGTTGAGATAGTACAGCAAACCAAAATTGCGGGGGTAATAGCCACCAATACCACTATCGACAAATCATCCTTATCAAACCCAAAACTAAAAGACGAAGCAGGCGGATTAAGCGGTGCGCCTTTAACCAAACGTTCAACTGAGGTGGTCCGTTATTTGGCGGATAAATCTGACCGTTCATTCCCGATCATTGGTGTAGGTGGGATACATTCGGCCGAAGATGCCCCGGAGAAATTGGAGGCAGGTGCATCATTAATTCAATTATATACCGGGTTTATTTATGAAGGGCCGGGATTAATTAAAAGGATAAATAAGAAGATTCTGTCCCAATTGTAGAGACGCAATATTTTGCGTCTCTGACGAGATTTTGGAAAGGAGACGCAAAGTATTGCGTCTCTGCGTAACATCTATCCATAAAAAAATCCCATAGGCTTACACCAACGGGATTTTAAAATCACAAATTTTGCAGATAGATTATTTGTTTGCTGCAGCTGCTTTAGCTAAAACAATATTGTTTAAAGTTACCCGGCTTTTAGGTGACTCTGCAGAACGGCTTCCAGACTCAAGGTTGGTAGCATTCTTTAAAAACTGAACTTCTAATCTTGAGAAAGTTTTGTTTCTTCTATCTTTTCTTTTTAAACGTGTTACGCCCATGATGTTTTACTTTTAATATTTTATGTTTTACCCTGTGAGGTCGGAAGCGGATTCGAACCGCTGTACGAGGTTTTGCAGACCTCTGCCTAGCCACTCGGCCATCCGACCTTTTTCTAAAGGATTGCAAAAGTAATAATTATTTATTGCAAGCCAACATTTATTTAAGCTTATTTCTGTTTATTTCTGAACAAAAGATAGCGGTGGCAATTGCCACGTTCAGCGATTCGGCATTGCCGGCGCGTGGTATCGTAATAGCTTTGGTTACCAGGCGCTTTACTTCATCGCTTAAACCATTGCCTTCATTACCCATAACTATCAATCCTTCGGTACCAAAATCAGTACTGTAAATATTCTCACCGTCCAGTAAGGCGCCATATATTGGCAGTTTTGTGTTAGCCAAAATCGAAGGAAGATCAACATAATGTACGTTCATCCGCGAAAGCGAACCCATTGTTGCCTGTACTACTTTAGGATTATACACCTCTACGCAATCTTCAGAACAGATGATATTTTCTATCCCAAACCAGTCGGCCGTACGAATTATGGTACCCATATTGCCCGGATCCTGAATTCCATCCAACACTATTGCAAATTTTTTGTTAAGGGTAGTAGCATTCAAAACCGGCCATTGTGGTATTTTAACAACCGCAATAATATCGGGCGGGGTTTTTAAAGCAGTTATTTTTTCAATTATAGCAGATGAAATCTCTAAGGAGTTCGTTTTCTGCGATAATTTGAGCATTTTTGGGGCGATAGCCCGGGTATGGTAAACGGCGTCTATCTGGTAGCCAGAATTAATAAATTCTGATACAGATTTGTAGCCTTCAACTAAAAACAAGCCATGCTCCCTACGAAATTTTTTGTGTTGTAAGGACTGTAATAAACTAATATTAGATTTTGAAAGCATATAAAAGCATAGGTAGATACCGTCTTGCAATATTAAGTATTTTGCTGCTAATTATAGGCTCGGGTTGTAGTTTAACGCGCGGATTAAAAGGCAACGAATCTATAGTACGCAAGGTTACAATTAAAGGGATGGACAAAGAGTTTAGCGAACTGGCGCTAAACTATGTAGATAAACAACAGCAACCTAACAACCTGGTTAACCTCGAGCTTTATTATATTTTTAATAAAAAGGGCAAAAGAAATATTGGCGAGCCACCCGCCATTTTAGATAGCAACCTCGGGTTGAGTTTTCGCGTGTACAAATCGAAAAATTTATCCAAAGTAAAGGTTATTTAAAAGCTAAGGTAACCGATAGCATAATTATCAAAAGAAAAAAGCCCAGCTGATTTTTACTACTACGCAGGGGCCAATGTTCAGAATCCGTAAAATTACCGATAGCATACCCGACCGAACTGTACGCGATTTGTACCGGAAAAACCGTCCCGTATTTTCGCATTTGCAACCCGGTGGCCGTTTTGATACGGATAGTTTAGCTTTTGATCGCGATGCATTTTACCAGGTGATGAAACGCAACGGCTATTTTGAATTTTATCGCCAGTACATCAATTTTGCTTACGACTCGACCTTTAACAGCAGCGTGGTTGATCTGACGCTGATCATCGACAACCCGGCCGACAGAGCTTCACACCCTACTTTTAGCATTAATAATACATTGATAACGATATCTACCGCAGGCGGGCGCACAACCGGCGTTGCCGATACAACGGTGGTCGATTCACAGTTTACGTTTGTTGATTACTCGCACAGATTCAAACCGCACCCGGTTGTTGATTATATCTTTCAAACAAAGGGCGACCTGTATAATTCTGATATGCAAACCGTTACTACATCGCGCCTGTCAGAGTTAAACGTTTTCCGTAACGTACCCAACCCCACTTATATCAAAACTGCCGATAGTACTAACCGGCTAAACACGGTGATAAACATGATTCCGCTAAAACAGATGTCAGACCGTGTGGAAGGCGAATTTTTGTTTAGCGGTGGGCGGTACGGTTATAATATAGGTAATACGTTTACTAACCGTAACATGTTTAAAAAGGCTGTTACACTACAGGTTAAACTAAACATGAGTATATTGTATTCCAATGATCGTAACTCCATTAATAAGCGCGGTGTTGAGAACCGGGATTTTAAAGTTGGTGCAAACCTGATATACCCATGGATTGTTACACCTTTTAATTTGGCCAAACCGGGCAAATATGGCGTGCCGCATACAACATTTTCTTCCAACTATTCCTTATATTTTCAAAAAGGATTGGTTGAACGAACGAGCTTGGTAAATTCGGTAACCTATGATTTTCTGGAACAAGCTAACAAGGTACACAGCGTAACACCTATTGACATTGAATTTTCAAAAGGCACGCTTGATCCCGTTGCCGGGCGCAACTGCTGAAAGCCAATCGCCTATCTTACGTGTTTTTAATAGGGCGTACCGTTTTTACTACCGGTAGCCAGTATACTTACCAGGTAAACGGTAACCAGTTAAATAATTATAAAGACTTTACTTATTTCAGGGGATCGCTTGATATTGGAGGCAATATGCTGTCGGCAGTAACTAACGCTTTTAATACACCAAGAGATAGTGAAGGGAAACGTACACTTTTTGGTTATAGCTTCTATCAATATACCAAATTTGAGATCGACCTGCGTTTATACCGTAGTTTTGGCGGCGAGCGCCAGTTTATTTTCCGTGTTAACCCCGGATTAGGTGTACCCTATGGAAACAGCAACCTGCTGATATTTGAGAAAAACTTTTATGCCGGTGGTGCTAATGATATGCGCGCCTGGCTACCGCGAACTTTAGGGCCGGGCCAATTTAACAGGGCAACAACCTACGGCCCTGCCGGTACAGATGCGGTTCCAACAATTGGCGATACTTTGCGCACACGATTAAAATATATTGACCAGTTTGGTGAGATAAAACTGCTAACCAATGCCGAATACCGTTTTAAAGTGGCAAACGACTTTTTGGGGGCCAAACTAAAGGGCGCTTTGTTTATGGATGCCGGCAACGTTTGGCGGTTACATAAACAGGCCGATAACCCTAATGGCGAATTCAGGTTTAATAATATTTTAAATTCTTCGGCAATGGATATTGGCGCGGGCTTGCGGTTTGATGTAAGCTTCTTTGTATTCAGGCTTGACGCGGCCTTTAAATTTAAAGATCCCCAATTTAACGGGTCAGACCAATGGGTGTTGCTTAAGCACGCCAACGAGTTTTTTCATGATGGGGCCTTCAAATCAAAATACTATAAAGAAAACCGCGAAAGTTACAACTTTATGCAGTTGAACTTTGGTATCGGGATGCCGTTTTAGGCCGAAGATTAGTTAACTGAAAGATTAAAGATTGGGCCTGTTGCGGGAAAGTTATTAATTTCAATCTCCCTTCCACTAATCTTCAATCTTGAATCACCAATCTTCAACATCAAAACAACCCCCTCAGTCCATCAAATATACTCTCGAAGAAGGTTGGCATGGATAACCCATTATGATGGTTAAAGTATAGGAAAATACAAAATATAACTATGGCGATGATAATAAATCGCTTAAACATATAACCCAATAAAACCAAAGCCAGTGGTATAATTACCAGCAGCACCCAGCTTACATGTATGGGGCGTAATTTGCCGTCCTGCTTGTAGATATAATACAGCATAGAGTGTGTGCCGGTGTTATTAACATGCTTCACATAAAAGAAGGCCGACTTATCCAGCTTATGCCGATAAAAAGCAGTACCCTTTTCAAACCTCATTTGTTCCCGGAAACCGTTGATGGTAAAAGCAAATAAACCTTCAACTCTTTCTTGTACCGCACCGGCAGTGTCTGTTGCCACTATAGCTACTTCGCTATCTGCAAAAGGGTTTTCTTTTATCACAAATTGCTTAATGGTAATTGTGTCTGCAAAAGCAACGCCGTTAGCACACATCATCAATAGTACAGCAAATAATATCTTTTTCATTTTTTAGTATTAGGTTTGAGCAATAAAACAACCCGCAATAAAATTAGTTATTATTAACTTATAATACAGCTATAAGCTAATTTCAATTAACGTACACGTACATAATGCTGCATAACCTGTTAATGTTTAAGTTTTTACTTGTTTTTTTCTAATAACATCATCCGCCTTACCTAATGATGGTAACGACCCGAATGCCATTTGCGGTAAATGGATATCAGCCCACAAAGATTATTTGGTTCAGGTTTATCGCGATGGTAACACTTTTAAGGGCCGCACACTTTGGTTCAAAAATAAAGATACCAGTAAAGCAATGGACGAATGGACCGACAAACATAACCCTGACCCTGCCCTGCGCAGCCGAAAGCTTATCGGCATTAATATCCTTACCGAACTCACTTACAACCCAAAATCAAATAGTTGGGAGAACGGGCGAATATACGATGCCACCAAGGGGAGTTTCTGGGACGCTTCTGTAAGTATGACAAAAGAAGGATCACTTAAAGTTACCGGCTATTGGCATTTCAAATTTATTGGCAAATCGGTTACGTTTGTACGATATAATAATGAGAAGTTGGTTAATTGATCTGTTAAGATTGGTTATTTGAAGATTAAAGATTGGGCCTGTCAATGACAAAATAAAAGGGCGATGAATTGAAACTCATCGCCCTTTTTCGAACTTGTATAGCTAAAGATTTCTTCAATCTTCAATCTTCAATCTTCAATCTTCAATCTTCAATCTTCAATCTTCAATCTTCAATCTTCAATCTTCAATCTTCAATCTTCAATCTTCAATCTTCAATTAACTCTTAGCAAACTCGCCGTTAGCTTTTATTTGTACTTCGTCGCTTAACATAGGCGATGTGAATTTTGGACCGAAGCTAAAGTCAGAACGTTTAATTTCGCCTGTTAGCTGGAAACCGGCAACTTCTTTACCGCCCGGCCGGTTATGGTACCGCGGTACCATAGGTCCATTGTAACAGGTTTGGTAACACCATGTAATGTTAAGTTGCCTGTTAGTTTATAACGGTTAGCGCCTGCGCCTTTGGTTATGCCTGTGCTAACAAAATTCATAGTTGGGTATTTAGCCACATCAAAAAGTCAGGGCTTTTAAGGTGATTATCGCGTTTTTCAATTTCAGTGTTAATGGTAGCTGTTTGCGCAACCGGGGGTAAATTTAGCATCGCTAAAATCAGGTTTGGTAGTCAAAATAGTAACATCAAAATCTTTAAATAAACCTTCAACGTCTGACACTGCAAGGTGTGTAATAGTAAAAGTAAGTTTTGAGTGATTCTTGTCCACCTTCCGGGTAGATTGTGCAGAAACAGCAGTTATAGTTAGTAATGCTACTGCTAAAATAGAAATGATCCTTTTCATTTTTGTGATTTATTGTTTTAAAATATTTAAGCAAATATAATCAGGTTATTGAAAAATAAATGTTTAAACATTTATTTTGACGTTGATATGTTTAAATTGATAATGGGGGTGGTTACGTATACACGTATTAACCACAGCCTAAACACTAATCTTTAATCCCATCCGCTATTTTTTAGCGTTGATATTGGGCAAATCGGTCTTCCCTTTTAAATGTTTCTCCGTGTATTGAAAGTTTAAGGTCTGTATCAATATATAACTTGAAAGATCATAAGCCGCGCCGTGTGCACCTTTAGGATAGATCCTAAGATCAACATCCTTACCTGCCTCGGCAAACGCGGTGAGCATTTGCATGGTATTAGCCGGGTGCACATTATCATCACTCATAGAATGGATGTATAATAAATGATCCTGCAGGTTTTTAGCAAGCGGGATGGTCGAGCTTTTATCATAGCCCGCTGCATTCTCTTTAGCAAGGCCCATATAACGTTCGGTATAGATATTATCATACAAACGCCAATCAGTAACGGCAGAGTTAGCCATACCCGCCTTAAATACGCCCGGGTAAGTTAGCAGGGTGTACAATGTGGCATATCCGCCGTAGCTTGTACCCATTATTGCCATATTGCCTTTATCAACATATGGCAAGCTGTTTAAGTATAAAGCAGTTTCGGCAAAATCGCGGCTTTCATATTTACCCAATTGCTTGTAGCCGATCTTTAAAAATTTGCTGCCGTAATTAGATATGCCACGATTGTTAACATCAACAACGATATATCCGTTTTGGGCCAGCCATTGCTGCCAGCCATTTGCCGAGAACTGGTTATAAATTGAGTGCGACTCGGGCCCGCCGTAAACGGTAAACACAACCGGGTATTTTTCGACTGATCAAAGTCAAACGGCTTGATCATGTAGGCATCTAAGGTAACGCCATCGCTGGTTGTAACTTTAAAAAGCTCGGGCGCACTGTAAGCATGTGTCTTAATAAAGGCAGATACAGCCGCATTATCCTCCAGCATTTTTAACAGCTTGCCGTTATCATCATATAAACCTATATGCGCAGGAGTCTTAATGTTGCTATAATTGTCTATATAATACTTCGTATCAGGCGACATATTGATGGTATGTTTACCATCTACATCGCTCATTTTTTTCTTATCGGAACCATCAAATTTTATTGAATAAAACTCTTGCGCCAGGCCCGATGATTCAGCCGATAAATAATAAATAGTTTGATTTTTGGGATTGATACCGTTAACCTTTATCAGGTCCCAATCGCCTTTGGTAACCTGGTTAATCAGCTTACCATCATAGCTGTAACGATAGATATGGTAATAGCCCGAGCGGTCTGACACCCAAAAAAACTCTTTCGAACCTTTGGGGAAATAAACCATATCGTTTACATCAGTATAAAAATCAAATATGGCTACCCAACTTGTATTCTTCTCTTCTAAAACAACGTGGTGTTCGCCGGTTTTTACGTTGAAGAAATACAGCTTCATGTGGTTCTGCTCGCGGTTAAGCGTCATCACAGCCAGGACATTTGGGGTGCTTGTCCAGTAGATCCGCGGGATATAAAAATCGCCGGTTTCATCAGGCTTAAACCATACCTTTTTACCGGTAGTTACATCGGCTACGCCAATTTTAACTTTAGCGTTTTCATCGCCCACCAACGGTACATGGAAGTTTACCACTTCGCTATGATGGCCCTCATAATTGGTCATTTCAAAATTAGGCACCTTGCGCTCGTCAAACTGCCAGTAAGCTATATATTTATTATCAGGCGACCAGTTCCAAGCCTGCGGCTGGCCAAATTCTTCTTCGTAAACCCAATCGTAATGACCGTTGAAAATGGCGTTTTCGCCGGTTGCGTCGTTGGTTAGTTGTTTTTCTTTACCGGTAGCAAAATCGTAAACAAACATATTGCCTTTGCGCTCAATACCTACCTTTTTTCCATCGGGCGATAATTCCGCCGTACGTGCATCTTTAGCAGCTGCCTTTAGTTGTTTGGTTTGCAGGTTATAAACATAATAATTGGCTATGCCCGATTTACGGTAGATGGGCCTGAAATCTGATTTAAAAACCAGGTTCTTAAAATCGTGCGAGAACTGGAACGACTCGTAATCGAAAGCTTTTGTTGTACCCGGGAAAGTAAGTCCCTTTTTGGTAAACAGTAACTCGTCTTTTAAAGTAGCAGGCTCCATCGAGCGTACCTCCTCGCCGGCCAGGTATGAATATTTTTGCCCGCCGTTTATCCAGTTAACACTTGCGGGGCCGCGTTTGCCGCCAAGCTTACCGCCGGCGAACAGGGCATCGCTAAGGTTAGTATATGCTGTTTTTTGTTGTGCCTGTGCAGCATGGGGAATGCACCTGTCAGCAAAAGCGCCATGCACATTAGTTGTGCAGTTATTTTTCTCATCATGAAATCAGTTTGGCTAAAGCTAAGGCATTTACCGCATTTGGACAATATTATAAGCCAAAATTTATACTTAAGGTGTATATTTACGCTAAACGCAAAAAACCGATGGCTACCAAACTACCCAAAGAATCGCTTACTATTATGAATGAACTGGTATTACCCAATGATACCAATACATTAAACAATTTAATGGGTGGGCGCCTGTTGCACTGGATGGATATTGCAGCCGCTATATCGGCACAAAAACATTGCAACCGCATTGTGGTAACCGCTTCTGTTGATAATGTATCATTTAAACATTCCATCAAGCTGGGCGATGTAGTAACTATTGAAGCTAAGGTAACACGCGCTTTTCATACCTCGGTAGAGGTACGATTGGATGTGTGGGCGCAAAATATACCATCAGGCACATTAGTTAAAAGCAATGAGGCTTATTATACGTTTGTGGCCTTAGATAAAGAAGGCAATAAAGTAGAAGTACCCGAACTTATACCCGAAACTACCGACGAAACCGAGCTATATAACGGAGCCCTGCGCCGCCGCCAATTGCGCCTGATATTAGGCGGTAAAATGAAGGCCGATGAAGCTACAGAATTGAAAGCTTTGTTTTTTGGCGAAGCGAAATAGTTGTTCTTGATTAGCTGCCCAATTCAAGAATCCTATCAAACTCCTCACGCTTAAGGCCTATTACCGACAGGCGCCCCCGGCGTACCAGGCCAATATCTTTAAGTTGCTCGTCGGCTTTTATTGTTGCCAGGGTAACCGGATTTTTCAGCGTTTCAACAGGTGATAGCTCAACTACCAGCCAGTTTGGGTCGGTAGTGGTTGGGTCCTGGTATGATTCTTTAACAACTTTTGCTATGCCTACCACTTCTTTACCTTCATTACTGTGATAAAATAAAACCAGGTCGCCCTCTTTCATATCGCGTAAATTATTACGTGCCTGATAGTTGCGCACACCGTCCCAAAAGGTGCGGCCATCCTGGTTAAATTTTTCCCAGCTATATTTAAAAGGTTCAGATTTTACTAACCAATAGTTCATGCTAAATGCTGTAATTGTTATGGGGTAAAGCTATTAAAAAGGGGGTGAAATTAAAAGCGGGGGCGTTATATGATATTAATATTAGGATTAACCTCCTTCAAAGCTGCTATAAAATCATCCGCATCCTTTGGCGACAGGTAGATATCGTCGTACTTATTGTATTTAACAACTAAACCTTTCATGGCCAGTGCCGGTTTTAAGCCCGCGTACATGGTTTTATTACGCTCTATTTCATAAATACTTTCAATACTAATAACGCCTTTAATAAAAGCAGATTTGTATAGCAATTCCTTACCCTGTATCACATAATACGTATCAAACCAGATCCACAGAAATAAAATTATTACCAGGCTGATGATAACTAACCCCGTGTAGGCTTTGGCTATCAGGCTAAAAATCACCATAACAACCAATAAAATCATTACAGCAAGAAAAAGAAAACCTTTGGCCGAATTATATCTCATAGCATCAATGCAATATCTTAAACATCAGTTCCTTCATCAACCCGCCATGATCGGTGTTTGATTCTACACCCTTACTTTTTACATCATACTCGCGCAGGTAGCTTATGATCTGCATGGTTTTGCCGTAGGGATAGCTTCGTGCAGCCTGCTCATAATCCTTCACGAAGAACGGACTGACCCCCAATTCGCGGGCAAGGTTTTGCTGCGATTTGTCTTTGGAGTAATGATAGAGCAGCACTTTGGTAAAAAAGTTATTTAGGTTGCCCAATACCAGTACTATGGGATTTGCTTTAGGATTGGCTTCGAAATAATTAATGATCTGGTTTACCTTTAACGGATCCTTACGGGCCAGGGCGGTTTGCAGCTCAAATACATTGTATTCCTTACTTATGCCGATATTGTCATGGATATGCTTTAAGGTGATCTCCTGCCCTGCCGGAACATTGAGCATCAGCTTATCTACCTCGTTAACAATTTTTGACAGGTCGTTCCCTAAATATTCGGCCAGCATTAATGATGCCTGCTGGTTTATTTTATAGTTTTTTTCGGTCAGGTAACCTTCTATCCAAGCCGGTATCTTGCTATCATATAAAGCCGCCGACTCAAAAACCAGTCCGTTCTTTTCTATGGCTTTATACGTTTTTTTACGTTTATCAAACTTGCCATACTTATAGCAAAACACCAGTATAGTGCTGGGCAACGGATTTTCTAAATAGCTTAATAGCGGGTTAATGCTTTTTTATCATCACTCTCACTCCCCCACTTCATTTCCTGGCTTCCTTTACCAATACCACCCGGTAATCGGCCATCATGGGGTAACGCTTGGCAGCGTTTAACACGGTTATGATATCGGTATCCTTGCCATATAACACAGTTTGGTTAAACCCCTTCTCGGCATCTGTGAGTAACTGATGCTCTACATGGTTACCCACCAGGTCGATAAAATAGGGCTCCTCGCCGTGTAAAAGGTAAACAGGTTTGTATTTGCGGTTCTTTAAATCCTTAATTATATCGGCAGCACTCATTAATCAAAAGTAAGATAAATCAGTGATTAGTTAATTGGCGATTAGCGATTAGTTTTATCGTTTGATTAAAGGAACACTTAATAGGAGGCGCGCTTTATAACATAGGGTGAGTCCCGGCGTTCGTTATAAAACCCTATACTTCACATTCCCCACAAAACTTTTAATCCAAAACGCTATTTTTGCATCCTTATGAGTATTGCTAAAACATATTTGCCTAAAGAAGCCGAAGAGAGATGGTATAAGTACTGGTTGGATAATAACTTTTTCAGATCGGTACCCGACGAACGCGAGCCTTACACTATTGTAATACCGCCGCCCAATGTTACCGGAGTATTGCACATGGGCCATATGTTAAACAATACTATACAGGATGTACTGATCCGCCGTGCCCGTATGCAGGGTAAGAACGCCTGCTGGGTGCCGGGTACAGATCATGCCAGTATTGCCACCGAGGCCAAAGTTGTTGCCATGCTTAAAGAGCGCGGTATCAGCAAAAATGACCTTACCCGCCCCGAGTTTTTAGGCTATGCCCGGGAGTGGAAAGAAAAGTATGGTGGTATCATCCTTGAGCAGCTTAAAAAACTGGGTGCTTCATGCGATTGGGAGCGCACCAGATTTACCATGGACGATAATTTATCAGAAGCGGTAATTGATACGTTTATCCACCTGTATAAAAAAGGGCTCATCTATCGCGGTATCCGCATGGTAAACTGGGACCCGCAAGGTAAAACCGCGGTTAGCGACGAGGAAGTGATCCGTAAAGAGGTTAATCAAAAACTTTATTACATAAAGTATAATGTAGTACCCGACGAATTGTCGATGCTGAGCGAGAGCCGGGCTACGCACCATTCGCCGCTTAACTCACGATACCTTACCATCGCTACTACCAGGCCCGAAACAATTATGGCTGATGCCGCAATTTGTATCAACCCTAATGATGAACGATACCTTCACCTGCATGGCCGCAAAGTATTTATACCGCTGATAAACCGCGAAATACCGGTGATATTGGACGAATACGTAGAAATGGATTTTGGTACCGGCTGTTTAAAGGTTACTCCCGCGCATGATTTGAATGACTATGAACTGGGTATAAAACACAACCTGCCGGTTATTGATATTTTAAATGATGATGGCACCCTAAATACCAAAGCCGAAATATTGGTAGGCGAGGACCGTTTTGCCGCGCGTAAAAAAATCGCGGTAATGCTGGAAGAAGCCGGCGTGTTGGATAAGGTAGAAGAATATAAATCGCAGGTAGGTTTTAGCGAGCGTACCAATGCCGTTATAGAGCCTAAGCTATCAATGCAATGGTTTTGCAAGATGGAGGAAATGGCTAAGCCTGCGCTTGATTATGTGTTGAACGGCGAGATCAAGCTGATCCCCGAAAAATTCATCAATACCTACCGCCACTGGATGGAAAATGTGAAAGATTGGTGCATAAGCCGCCAACTTTGGTGGGGGCAGCAAATACCTGCTTACTATTTACCAAATGGGCAGTATGTAATTGCAAAGACTATTGAGGAGGCTTTGGTTCAGGCAAAGGAACTAACTCAAAACCCACAACTCACAACTCAAGACTTAACCCGGGAAGAGGATGTAGTTGACACCGGTTTTCATCATGGTTATGGCCGATATCTGTATTTGATGGTTTTAAAGACCCTGATAATGCCGACATCAACTACTATTACCCAACAAACGATTTAGTTACCGCACCCGAGATCCTGTTTTTCTGGGTAGCGCGGATGATCATGGCAGGGCACGAATTTAGGGGCCAGGTCCCGTTTAAGAATGTTTACTTAACCGGAATCGTCCGCGATAAGCAGGGGCGTAAAATGTCAAAATCATTAGGCAACTCTCCCGATCCGCTTGACCTGATAGAAAAATATGGTGCTGATGGCGTAAGGGTAGGTATGCTGTTAAGCTCGCCTGCCGGTAACGATTTAATGTTTGATGAAAGCTATTGCCTACAGGGCCGTAATTTTTATAACAAGGTTTGGAATGCTTTCCTGTTGGTAAAAGGTTGGGAGGTTGACGATACTTTACCTAATCCTAACGCGGTTGCAATAAACTGGTTTGATAGCAGGTTTAACCAGGCATTGACAGAGATAGCCGACGATTTCTCGCAATACCGTTTATCAGAAGCTTTAATGGCTACCTATAAACTGGTTTGGGACGATTTCTGCGCCTGGTACTGGAAATGATAAAACCTGTATATCTGCAGCCAATAGACAGGGAAACCTATACAAAGACCATTGCTTTTTTGAAAATATATTAAAGATACTGCACCCGTTTATGCCTTTTATTACTGAAGAGTTATGGCATGATGAACTTTTGGAGAGCGGGATATACTTGACAGCTGTATTGTTGCCCAATTACCAAATAATGGGGAAATTAATTCCCGTATGTTAACGGATGTGGATAGCGTAAAACAAATTATAACCCAAATTAGGAATATCCGTAGCAGTAAAGGGATGTCGCCTAAAGAGGCGTTGCCGCTTTCTGTAAAAGCAAATTCCGGCATCGATTATTTGTTGTATAAGGCAATATTAACTAAACTGGCAAACCTTAACGAGTTAAATCTGGTAACTGATAAAGTTGCAGGTGCAAGCAGCTTTTTAGTACTAACTGATGAGTTTTATGTGTCGTTAAAAGAGAATATTGATGTTGCCGCCGAAACAGAAAGACTTCAAAAGGAGAAAGATTATTTAACAGGGTTCTTAAAATCAGTTAACGCCAAACTAACCAATGAGCGCTTTATGAGCAACGCCAAGCCAGAGGTGATTGAGGCCGAGCAAAAAAGAGAACCGATGCAGAAGCAAAATTAAAGATCATAGAAGAAGGATTAGCGGGATTGGCAAACTAATTGTGTAGTATGAATGTGCAAATCTTTGAGATTATAAATTAAAGGGTTACTAACATAATCATTAATATATAATTCCATTGGTTAGTGCAATGCTAAACAATTGGTTATGAACAAAAACGTACGGGTTTTTAATTTCTCGATCCGAAGAATACTATGTGCTGATCTTTCAATCTCGGATAATGCCCGTTTACGTTTATTATATTATGGCTTAGCACTTTCTTTCTGTACCTTGTTTGTATTGACTGCAGATATATTCTATCAGCAGCACCCCATACTAAGTTACACAACAGGGGCATTGTTTTTAACATCGGCAATACTATTTAAATGGCTTACTTACAGGCCCCGGTGGATCCTGATATCACACGTTATTCTTGTTGTAGGCACCCCGGTAAACCTTATTGATACTTATATAGCCATACAGGATGTAGATATAGTTACCATTGAGGTTATAATAATGATATTGCTTTTTAGCTTTTATATGCTGGGGCAAAAGGTGGGATTAATTTACTCGTTAATAAATATTATACCCGTAGTATTACTGTCGGTATTAAAGTATAATAATAGCTATATCATTAATTTACGACCGGAAAAGGTAGATGATACAACCAAAATCATAAGTACGTTTGCCTGCTTTATACTGATTGCTTTTATTCATAGCCATTTTTACAACGCCTTTATTAAAAGCATAAAAGAATTAAGAGAAACCAGCGAAAAGCAAAGCAGCCTTAGTGCCGAATTTGAAGAGGCAATGGAGAAGGCCCAAAAATCATCCGAAGCAAAATCAGAGTTCCTTTCTACCATGTCGCACGAGATCAGGACACCGCTAAATGCTGTAATAGGCATGAGTAATTTACTGATGGCCGGTAACCCAAGGCCTGATCAGCGCGAAAACCTCGAAGTACTGAAATTTTCAGCGGGTAACCTGTTATCTATTGTTAATGACGTGTTGGACTTTAACAAGATTGAATCGGGCAAACTGGTTTTTGAAAATACTAAGTTTAATATGGTTGAGCTGATGCATAATATTTGCGGCGGCCTGATGATGACCGCGCAAACTAAAGGCATATTGTTTAAACTGGATGTGGATAGTTCATTAAGCAGGAAGGTATTGTTTGGCGACCCTACACGGATGACACAGATTATATTTAACCTGGTAAGCAATGCAATTAAATTTACCGCAAACGGCAACATAACTGTGAAAGCTGCTTGTATTGAAGACAGGCATAACCTTGTAACCGTAAACTTCTCTGTTAAAGATACCGGGATAGGAATAGAGCAAAACCGCCTTAATATAATTTTTGAACCTTTTATCCAGGAGTCTACCAGTACTACCCGCCAGTATGGTGGCACAGGCTTAGGCCTGGCTATTGTTAAGCGCCTGCTTGAATTACAGGGGCTAAAAATAAAAGTAGATAGCCAGCCGGGTATTGGGTCGGAGTTCTCATTTAATATGGAGTTCCCGGTATCAACAGAAACTTTTGAGCCGGCCAGTATCAATCACCCACAGCATGTAATTGAAAACAGCGAAAGCTTAAGTACTGTACGCATGCTTATTGCCGAAGATAACCCGGTAAATGTAATGCTGATGAAGAAGCTGTTATCAAAATGGAATATTACCCCATCCATTGCAGAAAATGGTGAGCGCGCGGTTGAACTGGTGCAGTATGGCAACTTCGATATTATCCTAATGGACCTGCAAATGCCCGTAATGAATGGGTTTGATGCCGCCAGAGAGATCCGGAAAATGCCTAATCCTCAAAAATCAGCGATCCCTATCATTGCCCTAACAGCCTCTGCGCTGTTTGATATCAGGGAACAAGTTCAGGAGTCGGGAATGGATGATTACGTGTCAAAACCGTTTAAACCTAACGAGTTGTTTGAGAAGATCCAGAACCTGGTAAGCAAATCATCAACCGCCCCTAAGTTTAACCTTGTTGATAGCCCGGTAGTTCCTCAATAAATTGGTAACTGTTTTGTGCGAAGTTGATGCGGCAATAGAAATGCTGCAGGCCGTTAGTAACTGCTAATAAGCCAATTTTATGTACAATGTTATAACGTGCTATTTGGTCGAACACCTTCTGATTTATAACTACTGACGGCGCCTTACATTCCACCAATAAAATCTTGTCGCCCGCCGGGTTAAAACATATAATGTCTGATCGTTTTTGCTTACCGTACAGCTTATGCCCCCTTCTAACTTCAGTAAGCTTTTAGGATACTGTTTTTGATTGATAAGATACTGAACAAAATGCTGGCGCACCCACTCTTCGGGCGTAAGGATGATATTGCGTTTACGGATCTCGTCAAATAAACTTAGCTGCCCGTTCTCGTCGGTTATTTTAAAAGGATGAGGGGGCAAGTTTAAGGGTTGCAGCATGAAGGTATATTAAAATTCAAAAGTAAAAATTCAAAATCATTATTTGTTATCTAAATGGCATAGCCCTGGCGCCCTGCTCTTGTAAATATCCTGTCACCACTATAACCAATCCTTTTTAGTAAATTAGTAACGCTCAACCACCGTTCTTTTAACCTATTGTTTACAACAAAAAATCATTGCGCTAAACAAGCAAAACAGCACTTTTTTTTTTATAAATATCTAACAAACAACTACTTGTGCAAAAATCTTACTACCGGCATCACCACCTATACCCGAAAAACACCGATTTTTACTACCGGTTAAAGCCTTAATGCCCCAAAAATGCCCAATTTTACTACCGGCTAAAGCCTTAATACCCCAAAAATGCCCAATTTTACTACCGCATTAACAAGCTATACCGGTGTAAAAATTACTTGACAAAAAATATCAATAAGTGATATTCGCACATTTAACAATTACTTAATTTTATTTATTATTGCACTTAACTGAACTCAATTATTCTCATGAAAATAAAATTCGCTCATTTAATTATGGCGGGGGCGTATGCCTTGCTGCCACTGCTTTTGTTATTGACAAGCCAAAGCCAAAACCTCCCCGTAAGTTTATCGACCCGGCAAACATGAACCTTTCTGTAAAGCCGGGGGATGATTTTTTGAATACGCCAATGGTACCGGATAAAAACAATCCCATACCGGCCAAACAAACCCGCTGGGGCTCGTTCATTATTTTAAACCAGGATAATATCGACCATGTTGTTAGTATCCTTAAAGATGCCAGCAAAACATCCGGACTAAAGGGTAGTGTAAAACAACGTGTTGGCGATATGTATGCCAGTGGCATGGATTCTTTAACCATCGAAAAACGTGGCTATGACCCAATTAAAGCTGATCTGGAACGCATTGCCCTTATCCGCACTTCGGATGATGTGGTGGCAGAAGCAACTTACGAACGCAACCACGCTATCGGTTCGCCGTTTTTTGGTTTTGGCGTAAGCGCTGATTCAAAACACCCAAATGTTAATGCCGTATATTTCTCGCAAGGCGGTACTACCCTGCCAGATCGCGATTATTATTTAAAAGATGATGCACGTACGGTTAAAATTCAGAATGCCTATAAGCAGTATATTGTTAATTTATTCTCATTAATTGGTACAGATACCAAACAGGCAATAAAAAATGCCGATGCGATTTTTAGCATTGAAACCAAACTGGCTAAAGCACAATTAAGCCGTGTTGAAATGCGCGACGCAAATAAGCGCTATAATAAAATGTTGGTGGTTGACTTTAAACACCTCACCCCACACTTTAACTGGATAACCATATTACCACAATTAAAAGCTCCGGGACAAGACAGTGTAATTATTGACAACCCTAACTTCTTTAAGGCGGAGGATGATGTTGTTGGATCAACAATTGTAGATGACCTTAAAACTTACTTAACCTGGGGTATTTTAAAAGGTTCTGCTAATTCTTTAAGCTCGCCGTTTGTAAGGGCATCATTTGATTTTAGCAGCGTTTTAACGGGCCAGAAAGTTCAAACACCGCGTTATGAGCGTATGGCATCAACTGTCGACCAAAGCATGGGCGATTTATTGGGCCAGCTATATGTTGCCAAATACTTTAAGCCTGCTGCCAAAACTTACATGATAAACCCGGTAAACAACCTTAAAAGTGTTTTAGGCGACCGTATTAAACGCCTTGACTGGATGAGCGACGAAACTAAGGCGCACGCGCTTAAAAAGTTAGCCGCTTTCAGCGTTAAAATTGGTTATGCTGATAAATGGGAAACCTACAAAGGCCTGGTTATTGAACGCAATGATTACATAGGTAACCTGCGTCGCGTTTCGCAATGGAAATATAACTTTAACCTTAGCCAGTTAGGTAAACCGGTTGATAAAACCCGCTTTAACATGACGCCGCCAACTGTAAATGCCAACTACAGTTCTACTAAAAATGAGATCACTTTCCCGGCAGGTATTTTACAGTACCCTTTCTTTGATTTCGCTGCTGACGACGCTGTAAATTATGGCGGTATCGGCGCTGTAATAGGTCACGAAATGACTCACGGTTTTGACGACCAGGGGCCGCCAATCGGATTTTGATGGTTCATTGCACGACTGGTGGACCAAGGCTGATGCTGACAAGTTTAAAGAGCGTGCTGATAAAGTAGTTGAGCAGTTTAATGCGTATACGGTTAATGATAGTTTACATGTAAACGGCCGCCTGACATTAGGCGAGAACCTTGCCGACCTTGGCGGCTTAAACGTTGCTTACGAAGCATTTAAGAAAACCAAACAAGGCAAATCAAACGTTAAGATTGACGGCTTTACGCCCGATCAGCGTTTCTTCCTTTCATTCGCGCAGGTGTGGAGAGGTTCGGCCCGCCCGGAAACCGCTGCACAATTGGTTTTGGTTGATCCGCATTCACCGGGCCAGTATCGTGCTTTTGCCGCATTAACCAATATGGATGCCCGGTACAAAGCATTTAATGTACGCCCCGGCGATAAATTATATAAAAAGCCTGAGGATAGAATTAAGGTTTGGTAAAGCCCTGATACGATCCTTTAAATAAAGTAACAACAAAGCCCGGTTTTAGCCGGGCTTTGTTATTTAATGTGACCTGCCGAATACATTGAAATAGTTATCTTTGCTGGTAAATGATCATTAATCAATTTTACGATACAGGTTTGGCCCATGCATCATACGCTATTATACGCGATGCAAAGATGATAGTGATTGACCCGAGCCGCGACCCGCAGCCATATTATGATTTTGCGCAGCTGCATGAGGCTGATATCGTAGGTGTTATTGAAACCCATCCCCACGCTGATTTTGTAAGCTCGCATTTAGAGATCCATCAAACTACCGGTGCCATTATATATTGCAGTAAGCTGGTTGGCGCTGCTTACCCGCACGAAAGCTTTGATGATGGTGATATTATTTATTTAGCTGATATCAAACTCAAAGCCATAAACACGCCCGGCCATTCGCCTGATTCGATTTGTATTTTGTTGGAGGATGAGGATGGTAAAGAACAGGCCCTATTTACCGGCGATACTTTATTTGTTGGCGATGTAGGCCGGCCCGATCTGCGGGAAAACGCCGGAAATATCACCGCTAAAAAAGAAGTATTGGCCAGGCAAATGTATCATTCGTTGCGCGATAAGCTAATGATGCTGCCGCATCATGTTACGGTTTATCCGGCACATGGTCCCGGATCGCTTTGCGGTAAAAACATGAGCCCTGATTTGGACAGCACTATAGGCCGCGAACTGCGCGAAAACTACGCCCTGCAAATTGCCGGCGAAGATGAATTTGTGAAAGTTATAACTACCGATCAGCCCTTTGTACCGCATTATTTTGGCTTTGATGTAGACCTGAACAAAGAAGGCGCGCCTGCATTTAAACAAAGCATTGGAAAGGTTACAAAAGAGAATGTCGATTTAGAAAAAGGAGTCGTGGTTATTGACACCCGCAGCAAAGAAGCGTTTGCGGCCGGCCATTTAAAAGGGGCCATTAACCTGCAGGATGGTGGTAAGTTTGAAACCCGGTTAGGCTCAATTATTGAGCCTCATGAAAAATTTTACCTGATAGCCGCAACTGACGACGCGCTGGATACCGTTATAAAAAAGCCGCTAAAATAGGTTATGAGCAAAACATTAAAACTGCTTTATTAACCCCCGCAAATGCCAACCACACTTCGGCAGTTATTGACCGGATGCTTTTAAATCATCGCCAAATAGTTATACCATAATTGATGTGCGAAACCGTAGCGAAGTAAGCGAAGGAAAGATCTTTGATAACGCATTAACTATCCCTTTGCCCGAGTTGCGCAACCGTCTGCACGAGATCCCGACAGGAAGACCTATTGTGGTGCATTGCGCGGCAGGCTACCGCTCGGCAGCAGCAACCAGTATTGTTGCAGGCAGGATAAGCTCGACCCCGGTTTATGATCTGAGCGATGCCATTACTGACTTTGGCTTAACACACTAATTATGCTTGAGCTTGTAAAAACTGCCGACGGCTCTAACACAATTTACAATCCGCAGGTTGGCGAGAATTATCATTCAGTAAATGGGGCGTTGCAGGAGAGCCGCCATGTGTTTTTAAACGCAGGGTTCCAATATTTCTGGATAATAATCTTGCAAAAAAGGTATCTGTATTAGAAGTAGGTTTTGGCACCGGGCTTAATTTCTTATTGACCGCTGATTTTTGTACCGTTAACAAAATCGAGCTCAACTATACGGGCATTGAGGCCTATCCCTTAACTGATGAGTTAATGAGCAGTACAGGTTACGACCAATATGTAACTACAGGAACCCGGGAATCCTTAATAAAAAATTACCAATCGGCTTTAACCGCACCCACAGTATTAAACCCATACAGCAACCTGCAAATAGCCGGCTGTGAACTGATGAATTTCCGTTCGGAAGAGAAATTTAACGTTATCTATTTCGATGCATTCGCCGCTGCCCATCAACCCGAAATGTGGAACGAGGAAGCTATTGCCCATACGGTTAGCTTTTTAAAATCCGGTGGCGTATTTGTTACATATGCCATTACCGGTAACCTGAAACGCATGTTAAAAGGCTTGGGGCTGCAAATACAAAAGATACCCGGCGCGGCAGGTAAGCGCGAAATGTTACGAGCTGTTAAAATTTAAATCCCACGTTAAACTTCATTGTGAAGCCATTTGTAGTCGGCAGCTCGCGCACCGGAAATGCCACGGTTGTTGATGAACTGCGGGTAGCATAAATTATTGGCCCGCCGCATAAAGTAAATGCTAAACGCGAACTAACCGGCGAATAATTTAATGAGGGGCCTATCAATAATCTTGCGCCGCCTTCGGCTTCATCAGTTTCCCAAAAGCCTTCAAGGTCCTGCCCTACTGCTTCTATGCCGCCAAAAAACTGGTTACTAATTTTATGGTGCACGCCTAAGCTACTGATAACATCAACACCGTCCCTGCCGGTTGCAAATGCTCTTTCAAATCGTACGTTAGCACCCAGTTTCCAGTTAGGTTTATCGTAAGCCGCAGTAATGCGTGTCAGCGCTACTTTGCTATTGTTGAACTCACGCCTAAAGCCCGGGCTGGCCCCTATCCGTAAATCAGTCGGCAAATTTCCGCCGATGAAGTCGCGTAAAAATTCTGCTTGCTGCAAACTATTCACCTGACCATCTTTCCCGAAACCAATACCTGCCGAAACCAACATAGTAATGTTTGCCCCTAAATAGCCTTTAACAGCAAAGTTTTGATCGACGCCGTTATAGCCCAATGGTGTAACGGTTCGCTCGCCATATCCGCCTGAGTAGTTTAAGCTCCGGTGCGTCCGGATGGATTAAGCGTACTGATGGTAAATAAAAATGGCTGTGGCTGCGTTAATGAAGCATCGGCCCCATCTTTTAAATCCTGGGCATAACCCGGCGCGGTAAAAAATATTATGGCTAGCAGTGAAGCGTAGATTTTCCTGATCATATGGTTTGGTATTGGATGTAAACACTAAGTTAACAGTACCTAATTAATTTCATGTTAGGTTTTTGCTAAGTTTTCTAAAAATCGCCGGCAATAGTCGGGGTAATATGGGTCATGAACCTTATTTTTACGAAAAAAGCTATGTCATTAGCCCCACCTATTACCGCCCATAACCCTGCTTCAGCTTTCGAACGTTTATTAACCATCATGGACGATCTGCGTTTAAATTGCCCCGGGATAAAAAGCAAACCCTTGAAAGTTTAAGGCACTTAACTATCGAGGAAGTTTATGAATTATCCGACTCGATACTAAGCGCCGATATGCCCGAAATAAAGAAGGAGTTGGGCGATATTATGCTGCACCCGGTTTTTTATGCAAGGATAGCATCCGAAGGCAACCATTTTAATATTACCGACGTACTTAACAGTATATGCGATAAGCTGATTAATCGTCACCCCCATATTTATAGCGATGTTGAGGTTAATGACGAGAACGATGTTAAGCGCAACTGGGAGCAGATAAAGCTAAAAGAAGGTAACAAATCTGTTTTAGGTGGTGTGCCGGCATCATTACCTGCATTGGTAAAAGCATCGCGCATACAGGAAAAAGCCCGTGGTGTGGGGTTTGACTGGGAAGAGAAAAGCCGGTATGGGCCAAAGTTGAAGAAGAACTGCAAGAGTTTAAAAACGAATTTAATGCCGAGGACGAGGCGAATATAGATCACGAAAAGGCGGAGGGTGAATTTGGTGACCTGTTGTTCTCTTTAATAAATTATGCAAGGTTTATTAATATAAACCCCGAGGATGCGTTGGAAAAGACTAACCGCAAGTTTATAAAACGGTTTCAATACCTTGAAAGTAAAGCCGCCGAAAGCGGTAACCAATTACAAAACATGAGCCTGGCCGAAATGGATGTATTTTGGAACGAGGCCAAAAAGATAAAATAGAATAGCCGGGTTGTGCACGGCACAAAACTGAATATGAAACGGAAAGCTATTTATTTATTACTCCTGCTGCTGGTTGTTATAGCCGGTTGTATTAAGAGTTATAAAGACCCTGCTTTCGATTCTAATAATCTGGGTTACCCCTTAGGCACATTTACTGGCGAATTTAGCCGTATCCACAAAAACCGCCTAACCTATAAATACGATACTACCAGGGCTATGTTAAAACTGGTGCTATCAACAAATACCGGTTTTGCCGTAACCGGCGATACCACTACCGCACATGCCGGCAGCTATGGAAGCTTTAGCGAAGATTTTGTAAATATGTCGTTTGATGATATTACCTATCCGTATAAATATTCGCCTAAAAAACTCACCTCTCGGGCTTTTATACCTATACTTATGATGGCACTAATTTAAAGATAAGCAGCGGTTTGCCAACAGATACGATAAGATGTATTTATACCTTAAAGAAAATGTAATTAACCATATCCCCGATAACCTGATTAATGGCCGATATTTTTGATAAATACCGGCTTTTTATTTACCGGTTATTTATACTGGATAGCTTTTACCGGCGAGATCCTGGATACCAGCATGGATGGGATAACAAGTACCAGCAAACAAATAACCATAGTACCAATATTTAGCAATACTACATCGGCCAGTTTAAGTTGTATAGGTACAAATGTCATATAGTACGATTCCGGATCCAGCTTAAAAAAATGTGTTTTATATTGCATCCAGCTTAACCCTAATCCAAATATATTTCCAAACAGCAATCCTAAACCAATAAGATACGAAGCGTTGTATAAAAACACTTTTTGTATCGCCCAGTTTTTAGCGCCCATAGCTTTTAATATGCCTATCATAGCGGTACGCTCCAGTATCATTATCAGCAGGGCCGATATCATGTTAATTACGGCAACAGCCAACATCAAAATAAGCATTACCCGGGCGTTTACATCCAGCAAGGGCAACCACTCAAATATCAGAGGGAAATTTTCAAATACGGTAGTTAATCTAAGTCGTGGTGGCAACGCATCATTAACCACATTGGCAGCATGATCAAGCTGATCAAAATCGGCAACCCGTAATTCATAGCCGCCAATTTCATCCGGCTCCCAATTATTCAGTCGTTTTATTAGTGAAATATCGCCAATAACATAAGTTTTGTCGATCTCTTCAATACTGGTGTCAAAAATCCCTACAACCTTAAATGGCCTGCGCCGTAATGGTTCCTGCACAAAATACATCATCAGGGCATCGCCAACTTTAAGCTTCAACCGGTTGGCTATGGTTTGCGATATCATTAATTGTGTTTTTGCACGGGTTGTATCAGAAAAATCAATTACTGTACCCGCAGCAAGGTTGGCCTTCAAAAAGTCCCATTGGTACGTGCTGTCCACTCCTTTAAGCACCACGCCTTCAATTTCGTTATGTGCTTTAATAATACCTGGCTTAGTGGCAAAAGGCATTATATGTGTAATAGCTCCGCTTTTTATAGCAAGGTTCTCAAATGTATCAGCCTTTACAAATGGAGAATTTTCGTAAGAGCTGTTCAGGTCATATTTAACTACTTTAATGTCACCGTCAAACCCGCGTACTTTCTCCTTGATCTCATTTTTAAATCCCCGAATAATAGCCATCGATAAGATCATAACGCCAAGGCCCAGCATAATCCCAACTATCGCTATGCGCACAATCAGTTTTGAAAATGTACGTTTAGATCTAAATGAAATACGGCCCGCTATAAATGATGCGAAATTCAATGCTGTAATGATTTTTAGTAACTTAGCAAATATGCAGTTTTACCACGTAAAAAGGCGTTTTTAATTTAAAGACATCAAATCTATATGAAGCAAATAAAATATCTTTTTCTGTATCTGCTAATGGCATTATTACCATTGATTGTTGAGGCCTATGCTCAACCGGGTAAAACACCAGCACATAAAATTGATAAACCCATAGTTACCGGTGCCGACCAAACAAAACTGTATGTAAACTACCTTAAAGGTAAAAATGTGGGGATGGTAGTTAACCAAACTTCCATTATTGGTAAAAATAAAACACCCAGCCCCGATAGCTTATTAAAACTTGGCGTAAAAATTAAGAAGATTTATGGCCCCGAACATGGTTTTAGAGGCAATGCCAGCAATGGCGCCGCTGTAGGCAATGAGGTTGATGCAAAAACCGGCATACCTGTAATATCGCTTTATGGCAGTAAACATTATAAACCTACGGTTGATGACCTGAAAGGCATTGATGTGATGGTATTTGATATCCGTGGACGTGGGTGTACGCTTTTACACCTATATATCAACCCTGCATTATATAATGGAAGCTTGTGCCGAAAACAATATCGAACTGTTGATATTAGACCGGCCCAACCCCAACGGAACTATCATTGACGGACCGGTATTAGATACCAATTACAAATCATTTGTGGGCATGCATCCTATCCCTATTGCACATGGTATGACAATTGCCGAATACGCACAAATGATAAACGGTGAAGGCTGGTTAAAAAACCGGTACAGTGCAAGCTAAAAATCATTAAGCTGGCTAATTATAACCATGCAGCAACTTATATATTACCGGTTAACCCATCGCCAAATTTAAATACCAATCAATCCATTTTGCTGTATCCAAGCACTTGCTTGTTTGAGGGTACAACCTTTAGTTTGGGCCGGGGTACTATGTTACCATTTGTACAGATCGGGCATCCGTTGTTAAAAGGTAAGTATAGCTTCTCGTTTACGCCGGTAAGCATACCCGGGATGAGTGAAGAACCGCCGCAAAAAAATAAAATTTGTTATGGTATTGATCTTAAAAATTACTACACCGGCGCCCTGAAAAAAGCGGCCGGATAAACTTATCATGGTTAATTGGCTTATATAAGAGCTTTCCGGACAAGGCGCATTTTTTTAATGCCTATTTCACAAAACTGGCAGGTACAGAAGAGCTTAGAAAACAAATTGAAACTGGCAAAACAGAAGCTGAAATACGCCAAAGCTGGGCAGTTGGTTTAAACAAATACAAGACAATGCGCCACAAATATTTATTATATCAATAATTGGTTTTAGGGATAGCTTAACATTTAAACAATTTTTAAGGTTTTTACTTATTACAAGTTTAAATAACCAGATAAAATTATTATATTTTCACCATAACCATCATGGCGGGCTTACACTGAATAACAGCTCATGATAGTATTATCATAATTTAAAAAAGTATACGGATGAAAATCGTGTTTATGGGTACGCCGCAGTTTGCTGTGGCATCGTTAGATGAATTAATAAAAGCCGGAGCCGATATTGTAGGCGTAATTACCGCACCCGATAAACCTGCCGGACGCGGGCAGAAGGTTACCGAGTCGGCAGTAAAGCAGTATGCCGTTGCAAATGGCTTACGCGTATTACAACCCACAAATTTAAAGGACCCCGATTTTTTAGCCGAACTAAGATCATTAGATGCCGACCTGCAAGTAGTAGTAGCCTTTAGGATGCTGCCCGAAGAAGTTTGGAATATGCCCGATAAAGGAACCATAAACTTACACGCATCATTATTGCCCAACTATAGAGGTGCAGCACCGTTAAACTGGGTGTTAATTAACGGCGAAAAAGAAAGCGGCGTTACCACATTTTTCCTGAAACATGAAATTGATACCGGTAATGTATTGTTTACCGAAAAGTAACGCTTACCGGCCACGAAACTGCCGGCGAGCTGCATGACCGCTTAATGCATAAAGGTGCCGGCTTGTTGGTAAAAACCGTTAAGGCAGTTGAAAGCGGCCGTTATAATGAGCACCCAGTTAAACTTGTGGGTCGATAAGCCATTTTAATTACCGACTCGGTAACCTTCTGCCCGCGTCGGCAGGTTTATCGCGTGCGGTAATTACGGGCTCCGGCTTTATTAATTCATCTAACGATGCCACAGCAAACTGCGGCGTACCCATAAACACGATTTTCATCCGTATACTTTTAAATTATGATAATACTATCATGAGCTGTTATTCAGTGTAAGCCCGCCATGATGGTTAATAAACGTTCAGCTGGAAGCAGGGTTATGGGCGGTAATAGGTGGGAGCTAATGACATAACTTTTTTTCGTAAAAATAGGTTCATGACCTGCTGATGTGCCGGCGATTTTAGAAAACTTAGCGAAACTAATGAAAATTAATTAGGTACTGTT
>NZ_JABFCR010000032.1:0-29739 GCF_013087555.1 Mucilaginibacter humi | reverse complement strand
AATCCGTAAGCGTTTCAAATATCACCGGTTTAGCCGGGCGCGCCATTTTGGCGTCGAAATTAACTATCCACGGTTTATTTATAGCGATGGTTGCAGTTTGCTGCGGATAGTTGGAGGCGGCTGGTATCTTTCCTGATCCCCGCCTTCCTAAAAATAATAAACGCGCTCTCTCGTAAGGCACTAACTTCATTGGAACAGTAGTTGTGCCACCTGCTTTACAGTATGCCATTTAAACTCGCTCCTGAAAAATCGGGTTTATGGAACAGCCTGAGTGTATTAGATAAATACACAGTTGTGGCATTAACCAGTACCAATAACTATACGGCTGGCCGGGGTAGCGAGGTGTGGATGATAGAAGGGAATATAATACCTGAACTAAAGGTTATTAAACGAACCATAACCATGGATGGCGGGATCCATGATCAGGAAATAGATGCATGGGAAGAGTTTATGATATATATCGGGCAGGATGGCCCGGGAAGCCTGGGGTGCAGGGTTGGCATATGATGATAATTATCTCTACTTTTTTCCAAAGTGTTTGACAAAGCAGACTCTACTTCAGGTGTTACTGTTTACCTCGACCCACAAAATAAGCACTATGTAGCACCGGGAGCAGGTACTTATAAAATCAACCTATCCGCAGAAAATAAATTACAAACCTATATGGGCCGCAATGGCAATTGGATACCTGCAAAATTAACAGGAGTTAAAACAGTGATAAGGAAAATTAACGGCTATTTTGCAGAGATAGCTATCCCCCGGTCGGTAATAGGAGGTAAGCCACCGTTAGGCAAACGCATTGGCTTAAACGTAGCATTAACGGCCAGCGAAGGCTATACCGAAAATATTTCATCAAATCAGGCCGATAAACCTTTTTACCTGGTGCACACTTAAACTATATTAGCAGTCCAATTATAAACACAATGAAAAAACTAACTCACCTTTTATTAGCTGGAGCACTTGCATTTGGCGCAATAACCGCTAATGCGCAAAAAAGCAGCGCCACAATCAAAGACCTGGTCGGCAGATAAAGCTAACCAATGGTACAGCCAGCATAAATGGATTGCCGGTGCCAACTTTACGCCAAGTACCGCTATTAACCAACTGGAAATGTGGCAGGCCGATACCTTTGATCCGCAGACTATCGACCGTGAGCTGGGCTTTGCCGAAGGCATTGGCTTTAACGCCATGCGTGTTTTCCTGCACAGTGTGGCCTATACTGCCGACCCGAAAGGTTTTAAATCGCGCGTAGCGCAATATCTGGCTATTGCCGATAAGCACCATATCCAAACCATGTTTGTGTTTTTTGATGACTGCTGGAACAACGACCCGAAGCCAGGTAAACAGCCATCGCCAAAACCGGGTGTACATAACTCAGGCTGGATGCAGGACCCTGGTGTGCCGGCTTTAAAAGATCCTAAAGAAATGGCGCTGCTGGAGCATTATGTAAAAGATGTACTAACCACCTTCGCGCATGATAAACGCATTTTGTTATGGGACCTGTTTAACGAGCCGGGCAACAGCGGCAAGCGCGACTCGTCCATGCCATTGCTGTTGAACGTGTTTAAATGGGCGCATGAAATAAGGCCTGACCAGCCGCTGTCTGCGGGCGTATGGGATCTGTCGTTCGAGAAATTAAATGCGGTACAGGTTTTAAACTCCGACGTTATTACCTACCACAACTACGGCGAAGAGCCTGAACATTTAATGGAGGTACGCCTGTTAAAAACGCATGGCAAACCGTTAATATGTACAGAATACATGGCCCGCCCGCGTAAAAGTACGTTCGGCTCAATTATGCCTATGCTTAAAAAAGAAAACGTTGGCGCTATTAACTGGGGTTTTGTGGCCGGTAAAACAAATACCATTTACGCCTGGGACACCCCGATACCAAGCGGCGCCGAGCCGGCATTATGGTTTCATGATATTTTCCGCAAGGATGGAACGGTTTATAAACAGGAAGAGGTTGATCTGATCAAGAAATTGACATCGGAGAAATAGTATCAAGAAATAATAATAGCGATGGATTTCAAAACCCATTCGTTCAAATCAAGAGCCATCGGCTCGACCAATATTGTAGCAACGGGTTTCAACCCGTTGAAAACAAGAAAAAGAAATTCGAGTGCCGTAGGCACGGCGCATATTATATGGGCCGAACCTACGGTTCTTTTATTTGGGGATCTCGATTTTTGCCGGGTTGAAACCCGGCGCTACAATTTGTGTCGGGGCTACGCCTCTTTAAAAACCGGTATATTGAGTTTTAACCCTGTCGTTATATTACTATTGGGGCTTAAGAGAGACAGTACAGGATGGCACATCGTTAACAAAATCCTATGTTTGGTTAACCAGTATAAATCTTTTATTTAACCTACATTAAAATGAGCTTAAACAGCCCTGTGTTAAAATGCCTTTTTGTTTTGTTAGCGTGCGGATGGCTAAACGCAAATGCGCAAACCAAAGCCACTGCCAAAACAAACTATGCCAATTTTAAATCTATAGAGACCGGTTTTATTACCGTGCCTGACGATATCCAAACCAGTGTTTATTGGTATTGGCTGTCGGACAATATCTCTAAAGAAGGTGTAATAAAGGACCTGGAAGCTATGAAGCGCGTGGGCATAAACCGTGCCTTTATAGGCAACATCGGTATTGACGACATGCCTTTTGGCAAGGTTAAAATATTTACGCCCGAGTGGTGGGATATCCTCCACACCGCGCTTAAAACCGCTACCCGTTTAAATATAGAGATTGGTTTATTTAACAGCCCGGGCTGGAGCCAGTCGGGCGGGCCGTGGGTAAAGCCGGGGCAGGCTATGCGTTATTTAACTTCGTCGCAAACTGCAGTTGCTGGTCCGGCGGTGTTTAATAAAGTGCTGCCATTGCCAAATCCGGTTTTCCAGGATGTAAAGGTTATTGCTTACCCGGTGGCGGCGGATTATAACGCTTCAATTGCCGACCTGAAACCAAAGCTGTCATCCATGCCATCTGCCGAAGGTTTAAATAATTTAATGGATAACAACGAAGCTACCAGCGCCAAAATCCCGCGCGGGCAGCCCTTTGTTTTGGATATACATGTTGACAACCCATTTACTGCCCGCAGCCTGGTGATCGCACCTGCGCATGATGCCTTCACAATGAAAGTCAACATATACACCAAAGTGAATGGGGTATTTACAGCTGTTAAACGTTCTGCGATTGATAGGGGAAATGTCGCGCTCAATGTTGGCTTTACGCCATACGGGCCGGCTGCGGTGTCTGTCCCGGCTACTTCAGCTACTGATTTCAGGATCGTTTTTCAGGTATCTAACAACTGCAATATCGCAGAGGTTAAGCTATCGGCTACCCCGGTTGTAGAGAATTATATCGAAAAAACCGAGGCTAAAATGTGGCCAACACCACACCCGTTTTGGGAGGCTTACCAATGGGGACCGCAACCGGTAATTGATAATGATAAATATGTGATCGACCCCGGCAAGGTGATCGATATCAGCAAATATATGGCTGTAGATGGCACACTGAACTGGAACGTCCCTGCCGGCAACTGGATCATCGAGCGTACGGGAATGACTCCTACCAATGTTAAAAACTCGCCGGCTACGCCTGAGGGTACGGGTTTAGAAACCGATAAAATGAGCAAGGCACATATTGCAGCTCACTTTGATGCTTTTATGGGCGAGATCATGCGCCGCATCCCTGCCGAGGATAGGAAGACCTGGAAGGTTACCGTAGAGGATAGCTACGAAACAGGTAGCCAGAACTGGACGGATGAGTTGATCAACGAATTTAAAGCCGCTTACCATTACGATCCGGTACCTTATATCCCGGTAATGCAGGGTAAAGTGGTTGGTAGTGCCGATCAGTCGGACCGTTTTTTATGGGATCTACGCCGTTTAATTGCTGATGATGTTTCTTATAAATATGTTGGCGGCCTGCGTGATATCGCCCATAAGCATGGCCTCACTACCGGCTGGAAAATTATGGCCACTGGGGATATCCCGGCGAGTTTTTGCAATACGGCGGGCAGTCGGACGAGATAGGGGGCGAGTTTTGGAGCGAGGGCGATCTGGGCGATATCGAGAACAAAGCCGCTTCCTCATCGGCACATATTTATGGGAAGACCAAAGTATCTGCCGAATCGTTCACCGCAGCCGGCGACGCGTTCTCGCGGTATCCTGCCAACTTTAAAAAACGCGGCGACCGGTTCTTTACCGAAGGGATTAACAATACGCTGCTGCACGTTTATATTCAGCAACCTAAAGATGATAACGCGCCGGGCCTTAACACCGGGTTCGGCGTGGAGTTTAACCGTCATAATACCTGGTTTTATGATATGGATGTGTTTTTAAAATACTCCAAACGTTGCAACATGATGTTGCAGCAAGGTATTTATGTGGCCGATGTAGCTTATTTTATTGGCGAGGACGCGCCTAAAATGACCGGCGTTGTAGACCCCGCTTTACCACAAGGCTACTCTTTCGATTACATTAACGGCGAGGTGATTAAAACCCGCTTAACCGTTAAAAACGGCAAACTTACTTTACCTAACGGGATAAACTACAGCATCCTGGTACTGCCAAAACTGGAAACCATGCGCCCGGAATTGTTAGCTAAGTTAAAAGAGTTGGTAGCGCAGGGTGCGGTTATCTTAGGGCCTAAACCCAACCGCTCGCCAAGTTTACAGGGTTATCCGCAGGCGGATAAACAGGTGCAAACTATCGCCGATGAACTTTGGGGTAAAATTGATGGCACTACGGTAAAAGTAAACCATTATGGTAAAGGTATGGTGCTGTCGGGTATGGATATGCAGTCGGCTTTAAACCTGGTTAAGGTAGTGCCTGATGCTAAAGTAACGCAAAGCGATTCTATCCTGTTTATCCATCGTAAACTAACGGATGGCGACATCTATTTTATATCCAACCAAAAAACAAAAACGGTTAATATCTCGCCGGTATTCAGGGTAACAGGCAAACAACCCGAGCTATGGGATGCCGTAACCGGCCAGCGCCGCAATCTGCCGGCTTATTACCGGGCAGGTGGCACAACTACTGTTCCAATGAAGTTAGTGCCTTACGAGAGCGCGTTTATTATTTTTAGGAAGGCGGGGATCAGGAAAGATACCAGCCGCTCCAACTATCCGCAGCAAACTGCAACCATCGCTATAAATAAACCGTGGATAGTTAATTTCGACGCCAAAATGCGCGGCCCGGCCAAACCGGTGATATTTGAAACGCTTACGGATTGGTCCAAAAACAGTAACGACAGCATTAAATATTATTCGGGCACGGCGGTTTACCATAATAATTTTAATATCACTACTTTAGTAAAAGGAACCAACTATATACTCGACCCGGGCCCGGCACGCGCCATTGCCAAAGTTAAAATTAACGGTGTTGATGTGGGTGGCGCCTGGACACCGCCTTACCAGCTGGATATTACCCGTGCGCTAAAGCCCGGCGCAAATACCATCGAGGTAAAAGTGGTAAATACCGGGTTAACCGCCTGATAGGCGACAGCAAACTACCCGCCGGCCAACGCAAAGTATCGGCATTGGTGATGCCGAATATCGGCAAGGGTGTAGTGTCATCGGGTTTATTAGGGCCGGTTAAAGTATTGACTGTAAAATATTAAAGATGATTAGAAAACTTTCGGGATTGATTGTAATAATGCTCGCTTTAGTGAGTGCTTCTTATGCCGGGTTGCCCGGGATAAATACCATAGGGCAGGGCAAACAACCGCAGGTAAGTGTGGATAGTAAAGGAATAGTAAGAGTAGTTTATGGATCAGCCGATAAAATATTTTGCGCGACATCTTTAGATCATGGCCAAACATTTTCCAAACCGGCTTTAATAGCACAGGTTGCGGATATGCACTGGGCATGAGCCGCGGCCCGCAGCTAAGCAGTTCGGCCACCTATTCGGTTATTACCGCGATGGATAAAACCGGTAACATCCACTGGTTCAAGCTCAATAATGGGGCGAAGGCCTGGCAGGCAATGGGTGTTGTTAATGATCTGAAAGGATCGGCACCCGAAGGTTTAATGTCAATAACTGCCGATAATAAAGATAATTTTTACGCAGTATGGCTGGATACCCGGCTGGGCGGCAGGAACCAGGTTTGGTTTTCGTCGTTATCGGGCAGATCAACTAAATGGACCGCAAACCAACTCGTTTACAAATCGCCCGACGGGCATGTTTGCGAATGCTGTAAACCTAATATCGCGGTAGCCGGTAATACTATAGCTATAATGTTCAGGAACTGGCTCAACGGATCGAGAGACCTGTATGTGGTACGCTCGGCAAACGCTGGGCAAAGTTTTTCTGACGCCCAGAAAATGGGATTGGATACCGGAAGCTTAACGCCTGCCCTATGGATGGCGGCGGCATCCGCTTAAACGCGTCAAACCAAATTCAAACCACCGGCAGCGCAAAGGCGACATTTATTTCGCGCAGGGCACCGATCCTGAAGTTTACATTGGTAAAGGTAAAACCTGCAGCCTTACGGGCAACGCACAGCAAGCCGCCATAGTGTATCAAAATAATGATACGCTAAGGATGGTTACCATCCCTGATAAAAGATCAACCATTATAGGCGAGGGTAATTTCGTCAGATCGGTACACTTACCAAACGCTCAAAACCTTTTTGTTTGGGAGCAGGGCAATGAGGTTAAATACAGATTATTATAACCAAATGAAAAATAACCGCAGGCAGTTTCTGCAAAAAGCCGGGCTGCTAACTACCGCCGCCGGGCTAAGTTATGTAACCCCGGCAATAGCGAATGCACAGCCGGAACTGATAGATAAGGACGATAAAGTATTTGCGTCATCAACCAACGCGGTTGCCGATACGGAACATGGTAAAGTGCGCGGCTATACCCGCAATAAGGTATTGACTTTTAAGGGCATTCCCTACGGTGCCACCACCGCAGGCGACAACCGGTTTATGCCGCCTAAAAGCCTGTGCCGTGGGATAAGACTAAGGATTGCTTAGTATATGGGCCCATCAGCCCGCAAAAAATAGATACCGGCTGGTTCCAGCAGGAGTACGGTTTTTTATACCAATGGATAGATGGCATGCAGGACGAAGATTGCCTGCGCCTGAACGTTTGGACGCCCGCGCTTGATGGCAAAAAGCGCCCGGTGATGTTCTGGATCCATGGTGGCGGGTTCTTCTCGGGATCGAGCCGGGAGCATCCATCCTATGATGGTGAAAATTTGGTTAAGCTGGGCGATGTAGTAGTGGTGTCTATCAACCATCGCCTAAATATTCATGGCTTTCTTGACCTGTCTGACTATGGCGATAAATACGCGCAATCTGCCAACGTAGGGATGCTGGATATTGTGCAGGCGTTAGAGTGGGTGCGCGATAACATTGCCAACTTTGGCGGCGATAAGGATAATGTCACCATATTTGGGCAAAGCGGCGGTGGTACAAAAGTTATTACGCTGATGGCTATGCCTTCGGCCAAAGGCTTATTTCATCGGGCCATTTCGCAAAGTAATTCTATTGTGCAGGTGGCTACGCCTGCTTACGCTAAACAGATTACCGAGATCGTGCTATCTAATCTTGGACTTAACAAAGAAAATATCGCTGACATCCACAAAATAAAACCCATCCGCCTGCAGGAAGCCATTGCTTACGCCGAAGGCAAAATGGGTGGCAAAGTACCGGCAGATGTGGGCCGTTCGGGCTTACAGCCAGTGGTTGATGGTAAGGTACTACCAACTCATCCTTTCGATCCAACCGCGCCGGCTATAACGGCTAATGTGCCTTTTATGGTAGGTACCTGCCGTAACGAGGCATCAGTAGCCATTGGTAATGCCGAAATTGAAAATTTGGATGAAGAAGGGCTTAAAAAACGCATCGCCGAAAAATATAAAAACAAGGCCGACCTGATCTATCAAACCCTGCGCAAAGCGCACCCTGATGCTAAACCGGTGGAAATATTAACTTACATCAGCGCACAAAACCCGATAGCTTATTTACAGGCCAGCCGTAAAGCGGCACAAAACGCGGCGCCGGCCTACCTGTATATGTTTGCCTGGCACACGCCGCAGCTGGACGGCAGGCCGCGGGCATTCCATTGCAGCGAGATCCCGTTTGCTTTTGCTAATACTGATATTGCCGAAAATTATACCGGCGCCAGCGCAGCCGCGCGAAAGCTGGGCAATAAAGTTGCCAAAGCCTGGATAAACTTCGCCCGCCACGGCAACCCAAATCACGATGGTTTACCGCAATGGCCGGCCTTTAACGATGCCAATGGCGCCATGATGGTGTTCAATAATAAATGCGAGGTAAAGAACGACCCCGACGGCGATGCCCGTAAATTGTTAACCCGGCTGTTTTACAATAAAGATGTATGAAAATAAAATTATACAACGACAGCCGGTAGAAAGATGTTTTTTTAGAGAAGTCATATCCTTAGTAACGCTCCCGGGAAACATTATTTAAATTATAGCGTTATAAAAAGACAGATTTATAACTTGCTTTATGGTGCTTAATAAAATTCAACGTATTAAGGTAATCATGCTTTTGGCGGGCTACTTATATGTGGTGGTTATGCACCTTCAGTTTGTTGCGCCGGCCCATTCAGCTGCCCAAAGCCGTGCAAGTATAACGCCAAAGGGATATGACAAAACCGGTCATGTTATCCTGATCAATAAAAAGATCTTTAAAACAGTAATCAACAGAAAAGATAACGAAGCCAAAGCATCGCAACATTTATATGTTACTACGTTACTGTTTAATCATACTTATGCATCCGTTGCCGGGATAAAACTGCCTGCCTGCACAACACCATCGTCCGCTTTTCAAGTAAAGCGACCCTTCTATTTAAGAATTTGATTACAAGCTATTAGTACTAAACTAACCCTTATCTGTATTTAACAAGTTTGTGAATGAGTACCATGAGTAGCTGTTGCATCAATGGCACGCCGTGGACATTAATCAATTTATCATGAAAATAACCGAAAAACTGATAGAAGGACTTGAACTATTATACACCGGCAAAAGTTTTGCCGGATTTAGTGAAGAAGATCCCTACGTAATTTTCTTAGGATACGATTCTCTTGGATGGTCAAACATCTGGGTGAAATACAGGGGGCGCCATATATTTACGTCTATTTTTGACGTGGCTTTATTACGCTAATATTCAGTAATCCGTTCCCAAGGGCTATTTACGAGTAGCCTTTAGGGAACGGTTTTGGCCTTTTTGGTCATGCTCAAATTATACATCCCAAATCAAGCAGGAAACACTACCTTAACTTTCGTGTTATAACTGTTAAAAAAATGGCTGCCGCTTTGTAATTTCGCAAATTGCACCATCAAAACCTGCCTGAATGCACTGGTATATTATTTGCGCCCTTTATGTTTTATTAGTACTGTTTGTTTGTGGCAAGGTGCTTTATGATATCCGGTCGACCAGTAAAACTTTTGCTTATTTATTGGTGGTTATTTTAATCCCGGGGATAGGCATCATCATTTATTTTGCTGTTGGTGCCAACTACCGCAAAAACAAGCTGTACAGCAAGAAAATAGGCCGTGACAATAAATTACTGGTAGAACTACGGCAGAAAATAGTTAACGAGTCTGAAAAGGCATTAGACAGTGGCGAGCCGGAGGTAAATAATCATAAGAAATTAGTTAGATTATTGCTTAATGATAGGAGTCCGCTTACCGGCAATAACAATGTTAAACTTTTGTATAACGGCGAAGAAAAGTTCCCCGAGGTTTTAAAGGCCCTGCGCGCCGCCAAACACCATATCCATTTAGAATATTATATTTTTGAGGATGGTGATATAGCCGACCAGATCAAGGACATCCTGGTACAAAAAGCTGCCGAAGGTGTTAAGGTGCGGTTTATTTATGATGATTTCGGCAGCCGGTCCATCCGTAAGGAATTCGTACGTGAGTTGATAGCTGCCGGGGTAGAGGCTTACCCGTTTTACAAAATCTGGTTCATTGCCTTATCCAACCGCACCAACTACCGTAATCACCGCAAAATTATTGTGATTGACGGGCATACCGCGTTTGTGGGTGGTATTAACGTTAGCGACCGGTATATCAATAATAACCCTAAACAGCTTTTTTGGCGCGATACGCATGTTATGATAAAGGGGCCGGGTATTTATTACCTGCAATACCTTTTTATTTGCGACTGGAATTTTTGTGCCGAACAAAATCTTCCCATCGAACCCGGTTATTTTAGTTCTGAACAAACCAATGGGGATGCCATTGTGCAAATGGCCGCCAGCGGGCCCGACTCTGACAATCCGACTATTATGTACTCGCTGCTGGAGACCATTGGCTCGACAAAGGAAGAGTTATTGATCACATCGCCCTATTTTATCCCCGGCGAGCCTATCCTTGACGCTTTGTGTGTGGCTGCGCTTAGTGGTGTTAAAGTTAAATTGCTGGTGCCCGATAAATCAGACTCGCGCTTGGTTAATGCAGCCGCGCGCTCCTATTACGGTATGCTGCTGGAAGCGGGTATCGAGGTCTATTTATACCAAAAGGGGTTTGTACATTCAAAAACGCTGGTGTCCGACGGGCAGCTGGCCATAGTAGGTACCGCCAACATGGATCACCGCAGTTTTGAGCTAAACTTTGAAGTAAACTGCATGATTTACGATGATAAAATTGCAGCCCAACTGCGCCGGGCCTTTGCCGACGATATTAAAGACGCCAAACAGATCAATGCACGAACCTGGGCAAAACGTACCTTGTTTAAGCAGTTGCCTGAAAAATTATGTCGGTTGTTAGCACCGCTGTTGTAGGTGTGTGATCGCATGAGACCACGGAAGCAACAATGGGCATTATTTAATGATGAGTTGAGACGGACAGTAGATTTTAATGAAAGTCTTTAGTCTAACTACTTTCATTAACGAATATTTTTACTACTTGCATGTATGGTGTTAAGTAAAGTGCAACGATGTAGTACGCTGAGTATTATACCTTTCTTAAGTATAAAAATTAACCATATTGAAGTGTTGCAGGTGTTACACCTGTTTTTGTTACACCTGTAACGCTATTTAATCATCACCGCAAACTTCAACACTCTATTCGGCTCAACCGAGAAACTATTACCACCATTACTGCTATAGCTTTCAACCCCGGCAGTGGTTTTAACATCGTCATTATAAGCCATGCCATAAACCCCGGTAGCCGTTGCCGACTGCAGTACAATGCAATAGCGGCTGCCCCCGGTAACCGCAACTTTGGGATGAATGATAATGTTCTTTGCCGCCCAGCCGATAGCATCGGCAGTTAGGGTTTGGCTGTATACCGCTTTACCAATTGGGGCACCGGTTAGGTCGGCTTTATAAAGATCAATCTGTAAGCCTGCATCCGGGTAGCCATTCTTGAAGATTGTCAGGCTGATATCGGTTAACATGCCGGATTTAGCCGTTTTGAACGATTGTCTGCGCTGTATGTTCCGGGCGATATCACCATGCAGGCGGTAACTTAAGCCGGCAGCTTTACCCGGTGTGGCCTTGTTGTTTGAGGGCGAGATCTTAAAGGCCTGTTCGCAGGTCATGGGTTTGATGGAGCCATCGTCGTTAAAGGCCAATGGAGCCCAGTAATAGTTGGCCGGGGCTTCGTTCTTGGCAGCATGGTTCCACAGGTCGCTACCAAACAAATAAACGGTACCGGCGCCTAATTTAATGGTCGACACAAACGACGGCTGACCACCGCATGAGTTATCGCTGATCTTCTTACTCTCGCCCCACGGCCCCAACGGGGCTTTGGCCATACGATAAGAAGCACCGGTGCCCGAGCAGTACCCGCAGTTAGGATCAGAATACACAATGTAATAAATGCCGTTTCGCTTAAACATACCCGGTGCCTCGGTTGATCCTTTGGTAATGCCTCCAACGTATTCGCCTGTACCGGTTAGGTAGTCGGCGCTTAGCTTTTCTACGATAATGCTGCCCTTAGTGCGCCAGTCAGTGTAAGCTAAGTAGGCGGTGCCGTCGTCATCTACGAAGGTATCGTGGTCGCCGTTGTTCAGGCCTGCCGCAGGCATGTTACTGTTAACGGCGAGCTTGGGTTCGGCAACCTCGGTAAACGGACCGGCAGGTTGTTTAGCCGTAAACACGCGATAACCTGATACATTGTCGTAAACGTTTATCCAGAGCACATATAGTTTGGTTCGCTCATTAAAAATAACATGCGGGCGAAAGCAACCATAAGTATTACCATTACAGCGTGTTTGCCAAACTGGCGTTTGCGCGTCGAACAGGAAACCGCGATCGGTCCAGTTCACCATATCTGTTGATGAATAGCTTTTAAAACCGCAAAAAGGAGCTTTCTTATCACCCCGTGCAAAACCACAATCGTAACTGGTGCCGTACAGGTAATAGGTGCCGTTAAACAGGGCTATCTCGCCATCGTGCGCGTCAATCGCATCGCCAACGGTGCTGAAACGCGTTACCCGGTGACCATCTTTATCAAAGTTTACACTAACTGCTGCTGATTTAGCCTGCGAGAATGCTTTGGGAATCCGACAAAAAACAGAAACAGTTAAAACTATAGCAGCAACATAACAGGGTATGGATGTGATTGGATTTGTTCTCATATACAGGCTTATGGCTGGTTTGCCAAAGTACTAACTTACAAAATAAAGGGCAGGTGCTGATGTATAAATAAAAAAACGAGCTTCTTTTTAGCCATAAGCTTATGTACTTTTAACAAAAATAAAGCTACACCCACATGAACTCTCCCGAAGAAAATTTCGCACAAACCGGATTAAACCTGCCACCCGCGCCAACACCGTTGGGTGTATATAAACCATGCCTTATAGATGGTAAATATCTGTATGTATCGGGCCACGGAACGGTACAGGATGATAAGAGCCTGATCATAGGCCGTATTGGTGAAGATATGGATATGGACGAAGGCAAACTGGCCGCAAGGCAGGTTGGTTTGGCAATCCTGTCAACCATTAAAACTAACCCGGGCAGTTTAAATAAGGTAAAGCGGGTTATTAAGGTTTTGGGTATGGTTAACTGTACACCTGATTTTGAAAAGCACCCGTATGTAATTAACGGCTGCAGCGAACTGTTTGCACAGGTATGGGGTACCGAGAATGGGATAGGTGTGCGCAGCGCCGTTGGTTTTGGCTCGTTGCCGGATAATATCCCGGTAGAGATCGAGGCGCTTTTTGAATTAGTATAACTATCCGCAGCATGTTTATTGTAGATGCACATCTTGACCTGAGCATGAACGCGCTGGAATGGAACCGCGACCTAACCCGGCCGGTTGCAACCATTAATGAACGCGAGCTTGGCCTGACAGATAAACCCGACCGCGGCAAAGCCACCGTATCGTTACCCGAACTGCGTAAAGGCAATATCAGCCTGGTAGTGGCTACGCAAATTGCACGCTATGTAGCGCCCGGTAACAAGTTGCCGGGCTGGCATTCGCCTCAACAGGCCTGGCGCAAACGCAGGGCCAACTGGCCCGGTACAAAGCCATGGAAGATGCCGGTGAAATGGTGCAGATAAATAACTTAGCTACGCTTGATAAACATGTAAAACTCTGGGCCGATGGTAATGATAATGCCATTAAACCCATTGGCTATATCCTAAGCTTGGAGGGTGCCGATTCATTGGTTACTGTCGGGCATTTGGAGCGGGCCTATCACGATGGGTTACGCGCTGTTGGGCCTGCACACTATGGTCCCGGCCGGTATGCGCAAGGTACGGATGCTACAGGCTTTATGGGGCCCAAAGGACATGAACTGTTAAAAGAAATGGAGCGGCTAAATATAATCTTAGATGCCACTCATTTATGTGATGATAGTTTTTGGGAGGCGCTGGATAACTTTAACGGCTACGTTTGGGCAAGCCATAATAACTGCCGCGCCCCGGTAAATCATAACCGTCAATATAGCGATGAGCAGATAAAAGCCTTAATTGCCCGTGGTGCTGTAATTGGCGCTGCGCTTGATGCCTGGATGATGGTGCCCAATTGGGTACGTGGCCAATCTACCCCCAAGGGATGAACTGCAATTTGGAAGTAATGATAGACCATATTGATCATATCTGCCAAATAGCCGGCAACGCATTACATGTGGGCATGGGTACTGATCTGGATGGCGCCTTTGGCCGAGAGCAATGCCCGTATGATCTGGAAACCATTGCTGATTTGCAAAAAGTAACCGGGCTGTTAGCTAAACGCGGTTATGCTGATGTGGATATCGAAAATATGATGCATGGCAACTGGTTGCGATTTTTAAGAAAAGCCTGGGCAGATAAATAGCTAAGATCCTTCACTTATTTAATAGAAAATCCGTATTTCCTATAAATAGCTTTTGCAGTTGGACCGGTTAAAAAAACATAAAATCTTTAGCGGCCTGCGCGTGTGGGGCAGTCTTTAGTCGCCCGGCTACATAGGTTTCGCTAACATTTTGGCCGACGGGTATTTCAACAAGATCTGTAGGATGGCCTATTAGTTGTTGATAATAAGCCTCGCTGTACCAAACCGGGGCAGCATCAGCCTGGTTGTATAATATGCGCATCGGTGTTTCGCGGTGATGGATCTGGGTTAAATAAGTACTGCCATCTTTCACCTTATCTTCCATTATTTTTTTGCGCAGCATTTCTGTACCGGCAATTACATAGGCTTTTTCAATCAGCTTGCCAATACCTTCCCGCAGGATTAGGCATGCTTACGCGGATATCGGCCTTCGCCAGATCTATGAAGCCTTTAATGTTTTTTGGGTTGCCCTTTTGCACCATAATAGCCAGGTTGTTATAAGCATAAGGCTCGGTATGGGTAAAACTATCAGCCATCTGGTCGATCAAACCTTTACCGGCGGTAAACACATCTGGCTTTAAAGTGATGCGCATATTCCCAACAGTTACCGAGCCGCCGGCGATCTGCTTTGCTAAAATTCCCGGAGGCAAAGTCTCGGCAAAAACGCGCTGATATTGGGGATAGGCTTTTTTAAACTCAGCAAGCAGGTCATCGATACACATAAATTGATTGCCGGCAAAGAATATCACCAGTTGCGGATCGTTAATGTCGCCAAACAGATCGGGCACATTATCAATCCCCGGTACGGTAAACATTACACTGCTTTGCGGCGGTGTGTTCGAGTGGGTCAAAATGATGATCCCGGGCGTTTACAGAGGTGGTTCCTAATAACAAAACGATGATTGGTTTAACTAATAGATAAACGTGTTTACTATTAGTTATCCGTGTTTTTATAAATGAGGCCATGCAAGTTTTTCGTCTCCAAATATAAATAAAAATCGTCTCAGGGGATAAGTTCTGTAGCGGGGAGCAGGATTAAATGACGCCTTACGTAGATAATAAAGAGTAATGCATACAAAGACGAAATTTAAGGCGCTATCATTAATTTTTAAGAAAAATTTGTAACTATCATTATCCTGAGGTTATATTAGTAAACGCGTTTCGGAGAAACCAATGTAACCTATATGCTGACTATCGAGAAGCTGGAATCTATTTTTGCCGATTTTCCTGTCGCCGCTTTATTGTTGACGGCCGATGATCGATTTCAAATAATTGAAGCCAATGAGGCTTATCTGCAACTGTTGTCCCGCTCCGGGGAGAGTCTGTGCGGCCGGCCTTTCTTCGATGTCTTTCCGGATCTGCAGCCCGATGATCCGGAGTCGCCCATCAGGCGGACAGGTCAAAGTATCCGGCGCTCTATCGAACTTAAACAACCACAGGCTCCCGGCACTATACCATATCCGGTATGCGACAGGTTAGGCCACACACGGTTACGGTTTTGGGTGCCCGAATTTTTGCCAGTAGTTGATGAGCGTGGTGCGGTGGTTTATGTTTGCCAACTTATTCATGAACTAAGGGAAAGCCCCGGCCTTTAACGCTACCTTATGAGCGAATTTTTGAAACTGCTCAAAATCCGTTTTTTTATCAGACGAACAAGGAGAAGTGCTTGCGGTAAATGATGCTGCTTGCCGGTTGTTTGGTTTCAACAGGGAAGACGCGAACCGGGTATACCGGCAGGATGTGCTGGATAATAACGACCCGCGCTTGCACCAGCTATTGCTGCAACGCAAACAGTTTGGCGCGGCCAAAGGCGAAGTTACCGGTATCTTACCCGGCGGCGAACGTTTCCCCTGCGAATATTCATCTGTACAGTTCTTTACAGATGCGGGCGAGCATCGTTATTGCACCGAGATCACCGATATACGTAAATGGAAGATGGCCGAAGAACACATCCGGCAATCGGAAGAGAACCTTCGCGCGATTTTTAACCATACGGTGGAAGGTTTTGTGTTGGTGGATACAGAGCTGGAGATCGTGGCGTCAAACGATAAGGCAGATGAACTCATCTTTCAGCACGCGAACGGGAACAAGGTAAAAGCCGGAAACTCCCTGCTTGATTATTTACCGGAGGACCGCAGACCTGTTTTCAAAATGGCCGCTTCAAGAGCATTGGCCGGTGAAGCTATCGCCTATGAAAAAGCGTATCCTGCCGCTGACGGCAGCCTTCGCTGGTATTGTTTTGGCATTAATCCGGTTCAAGAGCAAGGCAAAATTACTGGTTTATGCGTATCAGGGAGGGACATTACTCTTCAAAAGCACGCGGAAGAAAAGCTAATCAACAGCGAAAAGCGGTTTAGAGGGTTAGTAGAAAATAATTCAGATGCCATCGCAATCCTGTCTGCGGAAGGAAAAATAGGATATATATCGCCGGCGGGTGAAAAAATCACTGGCTATACAGAAGCAGAAGCGACACAATTAGACGCTTTGATAATCGTATATCATGGCGATCTGCCAACGGTCCAACAAATAATGGCTGCCATACTGGCTCAACCCGGCATTCCGGTAAATACCGGGGCCATTCGTATAGTGCATAAGGACGGAACCTTGCGTTGGGTTGAAGCTACGCTCACGAATATGCTGCATGACCCGGTTATTGACGGTATCATTAATAATTTCAGGGACGTGACTGCACGTGTGGAAAGCGACCTGAAATTGCAGGCCGCACAACGACACATCGAATTGTCAGAAGAAAAATATCGCAAAATATTTAACCTCAGCCCGCTGCCAAAATGGATATATGATACAGAGACATTGTGTATCATCGAAGTTAATGAAGCCGCTGTCAAGCATTATGGCTACTCAAGGGAAGAGTTTTTATCAATGACGATTATGGATATCCGGCCCGCTGAAGACTCGGTTGCCTTAACCGATGTTTTGCAGACACTAACAGATAAGGCGTATAAACCGACAAATTACTGGCGCCATCTTAAAAAGGACGGATCAGTTATCCTGGTGGAGATTACCGGGCATCCCATTGATTATGTGGGTCGGCGGGCCCGCATGGTTATTTGCCGGGATATTACAGAACAGATCAAGGCCGAAACCAGTATCATCCAAAGTAACGAAAGATTCCGGCTGGCAGCCAAAGCCGCGTCTGACGCTATATGGGACTGGGATATTGTAAATAAACTGGTTTGGATAGGCGAAGGCTTCTCGTCACTCTTCGGCTATGCCGAGGCAGGTGAAATGGTCGCGATCGACTGGATACTGGATAGGCTGCATCCGGATGACCAGCCCGAAGTATTGCTGCGTATCAATGCGGTGTTGGATGGTGAACTTACGACCCGCTGGCAGGATGAATACCGTTTTGAAAAAGCTGACGGAACGTATGCTATCATATCGAATAATGCAATGGTGATCCGCGGAGAGCAAGGCCAGCCATTGCGGATGATAGGTGCAATGAAAGACGTGACCCACCAGAAGGCCGAAGAGCATCACCTCAGGCTCCCGAATCAGTGATCACCAATACAACAGATGCCGTAATGATAACCACCGCCGGGGGCAAGGTTTGCCTTCCGTTATCTATGTCAACAGCGCCTTTTCAAAAATGACGGGGTATACTGCTGAAGAGATCAAAGCGGGAGGTATTGACTTGTTACATGGACAGCAAACCGACAAACTGCAGATAGCCAAGCTAAGCCAGGCGATGCGAAATCAGGAAAGCTGCGCAATTGAAGTGGTGTTTTATAAAAAAGGCGGACAGCCTTATTGGGCCTCTCTGGCCATTGCACCGGTTGCTAATGCCGACGGGCAGGTAAACAATTATATTGCTATTGAACGGGATATTACCGAACGGATGAATTATTTAACAGCAATAGAAGAACAGAATAAACAGTTGCGCGACATTGCCTGGTCCCAGTCACATATCGTGCGCGCGCCGCTGGCCCGCATTATTGGACTGACAGAAATGGCTACCGATGCGAAAAACCGAAATTATTGCCTCAGATTTTGCCTTTCCTAAAAAAATCAGCCGATGAACTGGATGCTGTCATCCGGGATATCGTTGAGAAGACAAGGAGTAATGACCCGTCTGCGACGTGAGGGAATACGATAATTGATTTTAACTGCTTGCCTTTTAGCCGACAGCGGTATCACTTTAGTAACCATACCGAAATAATTTCAACTATCTATTGTAATACGACTACGACAAATAATTAAGTAACATGGTTTTTGATATTACGGTCGGATGAGCTGGATTTTTCCAATTGGATCCAGGCGTATGGATATATTGGCTCTCATGGGCGTGATTATTATTTTTCGCTTCTACATAACCATATGATATGATACTAAACATGGGAGTGACCCATTTTTTTTTAGTATGACCTCCTGCTTCTTTCATGCTTTGATAATAAGGTTTATTAATCAACTAAGCTACTGACTTTTTAATAACAGACCAGACAAAAGGAAAATCGGGCCGGATTTTGATGAATTTTGGGGAGTACAGGCATAAAACTGTAAAACACGAATGTATATAACAAGAAAAGCCGCCAGAAAATGTCTGACGGCTTTCTGCCGGTAGCGGGGAGCAGGATCGAACTGCCGACCTTAGGGTTATGAATCCTACGCTCTAACCATCTGAGCTACCCCGCCGGATGTGGTGCCCTAAAAAAGGTTTGCAAATATAGGATAAATTCGTTTCCTTTAGAAAAAATGTTAATATTGTGGCTTAAGCCTGAATTATAACCCCATGTCTGAGAAGAAGAAGTTTAATATTGAGTATGAAATAAAATCATCTCCAAGAATACTATATACTTTCCTGAATGAGCCCAACGGGCTTACCCAATGGTTTGCTGATGATGTAAGTGTGCGCGACCAGGTTTATACCTTTACCTCGATGGCGAGCAGCAAAAAGCTAAATTAATAGCCATAAAAGAAAATAAGCTGGTAAAATTTAAATGGGATGATGACGAGCCGCAATGCTATTTTGAAATGGAAATAATCCAGACGAGTTAACTAATGATGTTGCTTTAAGTATAACCGATTTTGCCACCGAAGAAACCATAGGTGAAAGAAAATTGATCTGGGATAATCAGATTCAGTACCTAATTAGCGTTCTAGGTGCATAAAGGGATAAAATTCCCTAATTTTGCGCCGTGAAAAAGATCCACCTCTTATTACTAAAATCATTTATAAGGCCATTTATAGTGACCTTTGTGATAGTAATGTTTGTGTTGCTAATGCTATTTCTATGGAAATACATTGACGACCTGATAGGCAAAGGATTTGAATGGTATGTTATTGCCGAACTGATGTTATATGCATCGGCAACCAACGTGCAAATGGCGCTGCCGCTTTCCGTACTTCTTTCTTCTATTATGACGTATGGCAGCCTCGGGCGAAAATTATGAGTTGGTAGCTATTAAGTCTGCCGGCATATCCTTAACCCGTGCCCTGTACCCTATGTTTGTAGCGGTATTGGTGTTGAGTATAGGCGCGTTTTTCTTTTCGGATTACATGTTGCCTAAAGCAAACCTAAAATACTACTCATTACTGTGGGATGCACGCGAGCAAAAATCAGCCAACTTTTTACCTGAAGGGGTTTTTAGTAGCAGCTTCCCCGGTTATACCATTCGCGTTGATAAAAAGGATGCCGACGGACAAACCCTGCATGGCGTAACCATCTACGCAAAAAGTGTCGATTTTGAAAACCCCGGCTACGTTTTAAAAGCTAAAAAGGGTAATATGTATCGGTCAAACGATAACAAATATCTGATCATTAACCTTGAAGATGGTATCCGTTATGAGGAGAAACCAGGCGGTGGTAATTTCAATCCAAATCCACGACAGATATTAACACGTTTCCGCTTTAAAACAGCACAATACAAATTAGACCTTACCGGGCTTGCTTTTAAACGGACAGATGAAAGTGGTTTTAGCCGTGCCTTCCAGATGATGAACAGGCGTTTGTTAAAAGATACCATGAGAAAGATTGATCATGTAATTGATAGCGGCCGCAGGGTTAACTATGGGTTACTTACGGCTTATATCAAATACTTCTCTATGCCGCGCAGTAAAGACATGGTTGATAAAACCCATGCTGAATATAAACAAGGGGTAATGAATTTTGGTACCAACAACCAAAAATTAAGTTATATAACCAATGCCCTAAGCGAGGCCCGGTCTGTACAAGACCTGATCAAACAACGTAACGAGCGTTATAAGGATGCATCATACAGTGTACATAGCGCGGCGGTTGAGTACCAAAAGAAATTTACTTTATCAGCAGCTTGCCCGGTACTGTTTTTAATTGGGGCACCATTGGGTGCAATTATTCGTAAAGGTGGGCTTGGCTTACCAGTGGTGGTGTCGGTAGTATTTTTCCTCATCTATCATATCATATCAACCATAGGCGAGAAAGCGGTTAAAGCCGGAGATGCATCTGCATTTTGGGGTATGTGGATAGCTATTATAATTTTAACGCCTATAGGGCTGTTCTTATCTTATAAAGCCGCTAATGATTCGGTGATATTTGATGCCGATATATACAAACGGGTGTTTAACGCGGCATTCGGCCGGGTAATGTCAGCCTTTAAGCGTAAGGTAGATCTTAGCGGACAGGCTGTTGAGGAGCAGACTTAAAAGATTAGTAATTAAAGTTGTAGTATTAGTTGAGGTAACTAACACTGCTATCACTAATCTTTAATCTTCAGTAATCCAATCTTCGCCACAATCTTTACAAACTGCCGACCTGTTTTTTTACATAATGCGTTAACTTTGTTACTATATGGTACGTATCCATATAAAAAGCTACCAAAAGTACAAGATGCTAAACACTATTCCAGAGGCCATAGAAGCTATAAAAGCAGGCGAAATAATAATTGTTGTTGATGATGAGGATAGAGAGAACGAGGGCGATTTTTTAACCGCGGCACGTTTTGCTACGCCAGAGGCTGTGAACTTTATGGTGCACCACGGCCGTGGCCCTGGTTTGCGCCCCAATTACCCAGCAACGCGCTACCGAACTGGAACTGGAGCCCATGGTTAGCAATAACACTACCTCATACGAAACAAATTTTACTGTTTCTGTTGATTTGCTGGAGGGCTGTACTACGGGTATCTCGGCTACGGACAGGTCAAAAACTATTATGGCTTTAATTGATCCGGCTACTAAGCCAGAGGATTTAGGAAGGCCGGGCCACATCTTCCCCTTGATAGCGAAAAATGGTGGCGTATTGCGCCGCGCCGGGCATACTGAAGCAACTATTGACCTTGCGGTACTTGCCGGGTTAGAGCCTGCAGGTGTTATCTGCGAGATAATGAATGATAAGGGCGACATGGCCCGCTTACCGGAATTATTTGAACTGGCCAAAACACATGATCTTAAAATCGTATCTATAAAGGACCTGATCGCTTATCGTTTAGATACCGAAACCATGATTAAAAAGGAAGTAGCTGTAAGGCTGCCTACCGAATGGGGCGATTTTGAAATGATAGCTTACACCCAATTAAATACCGGAGAAAACCACATGGCCTTGGTTAAAGGTACCGGGAGCCGGAAGAGCCTATTTTAGTGCGTGTACACAGCTCATGCATCACCGGTGATATATTTGGTTCATGCCGTTGCGATTGTGGCCCGCAGTTGCACAAATCAATGGAGATGATAGCTAAAGAAGGCAAAGGAGCCATTGTTTATATGAACCAGAGGGCAGGGGCATTGGCCCGGTTAATAAATTAAAAGCCTATAATTTACAAGATAACGGTTTTGATACCGTGGAGGCTAATATTAAATTAGGTTTTGGTATGGATGAGCGCGATTACGGCATTGGCGCGCAGATATTACGCAGCCTGGGTATATCAAAAATGCGCTTAATGAGCAATAATCCTAAGAAAAGAGCGGGACTGATAGGTTACGGGTTAGAGGTAGTAGAGAATGTGCCGATAGAAATAGCTTCAAACCCGCATAACGAGGCTTACCTACGAACCAAAAGAGACAAAATGGATCACTCCATTATGCGCGATCACTAATTATCGTCGTCTTCATTTTTTTTTATCGGCTGCGGTGGTGTAACCGGTGTCGCTGCCGGGGTGCCGCCTGATAATGGTGTAGTTGTGGGCGTAGGTAACGGCGCAACACCTACATTGGTTCGCCTGCGGCGGGTAAATATGTTTCTTATAAATTCACCAAAGTTGTTAAAATCTGTTTGATAAATTAGGCCCAATCCATTAACATATTGCGGCGATAACTGATCAATATAATTTAACGTAGTAGTATTTAACACCCGGTAAGAGTAGCGCGCGGTAAGTGATCCGTCGGCCCTGATAAAATAGGATGCTTCAAAATCCTTAGTCAAATTATTAAAGTTTGAATTTAGCAGGTTTGAGTTGTTAAATAAGTTAGAGCTGCCGTTGTTGTTAAATAAGCTCCCGTTAAATACCAGCCTGTCATTAAAAAGCTTTAACGATGCGCTGGCATCATTAAATGAGCGGATATTAAAATCAAAATACTTAATGTTTGACTGTGCTATCAGGCTGTTTATTTTATTAAAGGCAAACTCGCTTATGGCGCTGGTGGCTGTAGCCGCTACTTGGTTAGTTAAATTACTACCTGTACCCGAGTTAAAGTTACGCCTTACAATAACACTTAATGCCTGCTGGTTGCGGTTGTTGGGGTCAGCAAGGTAAGTGCCCGGTCATCTTTAACAGATGGGTCTGTAGGGAAATTAAAATCAAAGTTAATTTCGGGCGCTAAAAGCGATTTGGTAAGTAATAACTCTGCCTGTACCAATATCTGCTCATTACCTTTAGGCGATTGCAGGCCCGCAGCGGTATATAGCGGGGCTATATCTGTACGTACCTCATAAGTAGCTTTAAGGTTGATCTCGGCATTGGTAGGGTTACCTGTCCAGCGTATGCTACCGCCCCGGTTAACCGTAAAGTTTTTGCTGATGAAGTTTTTGGCTGTAAAGTCAAACTTTCCGGATGTGATCACAAACTCGCCGAACATATCAAAATCGCCCAAACTGTTTATCCGCAGCTTTAAGTTTTTAGCTTGGCCGCTGCCCTGTAATACGCCGTAATCAGTAGTTATCTTTACAATGGCCTTCTCATCCACTGTCAGGTCAAAATTAAGTGTAACGCCATTAAACGCCTTTACTTTTTCTATAGCTTTTAAACCAAGTGTATCTTTATGACTCACAAATTTTATAAAGTCATACTCGCTTACAGTTGATGACGTATTAAGCGGGATATTGAATACTGTACCGGCTTGTGTAGCGGCCGTTATGTTGATATTCATATTATCAATAGGGCCGTTAAACTTAAAATCGCCTGACGCATAGGCGGTGCCGAAGTACAAGTGGTTATCCTTAAAGCTGGTATTTAGCGCCAATAAGTTATTAGCCTTAAGGTCGACATCGATAGTAGGGTTTGATAAGTTATTCAAATCTACCTTGCCGTTGGCTATTCCCGTGCCTCCGCGAAAATCCTTCAACGTCATGTTGGTGATATTGACCACGCTATTGGTCACACTTAATTTATCATTAACTGTATAAGCCGTTTTTAAATAATTTACGGTAACACCGGTATTTACTAAAGTGAGGGTTCCGTTTAATTGCGGCTTAGCTAATGTGCCTGTTAATTTCAGATCGGTAGATATAGTGCCTTTCAAATCAGATACCGTGTCCTTAATAAAAGGCTCAAAAATTATGGCTTCAGTTTGGGTCATTTTGACATCAAAGTCAAGCTTGTCTTCTTTACCTTTTCCTAAATAATAAGCACCGCCAATATTTAATGTTTCTAAGCCGCGGTTAAGTATGTTTACGTTTACATTGGCCCGGCTGCGTTCATTGTCTAAATTTGATACTAACTTAATATTGCCCACCATTGTATTGTTCATTTTAAATGAATCAATATTTAAATGCGCGTCAATCCCCGGTGATTTCATGATAGAACTGAACATTATATCTCCGTTCATCGTTCCGTTTAGGTCTATGCCGGCGGTTTTAGTAAGCTCGTTAAGCGTAGCCATGCTAAATTTAATGAACGACAGTTTTAACTTGTCGGCAGGATTGTCAGATATAAACCCGTCTATCCTTGCTCTTTGTTCGCCATTTGAAAGCTCGAAGCCTTCTACCCGGGTCTTGCCATCCAGTAATTTTATTCTTACCTGCTCCTGCAAGTGCCACTTTTGATGCTCTAAGATAATATCTGATGGCAGCAACATAAGCCGGGCTGTAGTATCCGTACCAAACTTAACTAAACCGTAAAGGTCCAGTTGGTTGGTAGCGTCTTTGTCGGCAAGCTTTACGTTAAATCTTAAGCTGTCGTTACTTACAAAGTTTGTAATGTCAATATTTTTAATAAAGAGTTCATTGGTAAGGTCAACCCGTTTTAACGACAAGTTGAGTCCCAAAAACGCGTCGCTGGTACTTTCATCCAAAATAAAATCATGAAATACAATTTTTTTATACTTTATAGTTTTGATATACCCATTAATAGTTGCCGTTTTTTCGACCGAGTTAAACTTGCCTATAAAAGTTCCCTGTTCGGGGATCTTCAGGTCGGGCAGGAAGATGGCGGTAAGCGGGTCAAGGTTCTTGATCTTTAAGTTAAGATCAAAGTTTTGCGGCTTGGGTGGGGTAATATCAGTTTTTAACGACGGGATATACTTTTTAGCAATTGTTTTGAAATAAGATGGCAAGGTAGCCAGATCATAACTGCCTTTTATACTACCGTCCAGCGCGTCTGATTCTAACGCTATTCGCCTTAAATCGCCTTTGCCAGTTGCAGAAATATATACAGAATCAAGCAGGTAATTGTTCCGTGGGTCAATTATCCTTATAGGCGACAATAATATATTCCCTTCGAAGTTTTTAAGGCTGTTGCCAGAAAATGTTGTTTTTAGCTGCGCGCTTATAACAATGGTGTCCTTCATCAATTTCAGCGCATGCAGATTGGCATCATGTACGTTAGCAGTAAAATTGTATACCGGTAAAGTAGGGTTAAGATCAAGGCTGCCTATACCATCAAACTTTATATTTTTATCGTTGATGGTTAACTTGGCATTTATCTTTTTATTGGCGTAAGTGCCATTTGCCGCTATGTTTTTATAATTGTAATTCTTGAAATTAAAGTAAGCTATGTTGGCGCTTACATTTTCATTCAGGTTTTTAAGCCCATTGCCGCTGCCTTTAACAACCGCCTTAAATGTTGTACGGCCTATGGTGTTATCGCCTATTAAAACACCCGGGTTTAAAATCATAAGCATCAACGGTGCCGGTGTAAGCAGGTATCCCGTCTTTGTTTATTTTAAGTTTGATATTGGGGTCAAACCGGCCTAATTGCGTTTTAAATGTGCCTGTTGCTGCAAAATCATTTTGTAAACCTTTAAACTCGCCGGTGAAATTTACGTTGCCAAAACGGCCGACAATTTCGGGAGCCACGGCTTTTGGGTCGCCGGTAAAATGGCTGTACAAATAATCAAGGTCTTTTTTATTGGTAGCTAACTGGTCAAATTTAAGGTCGAGGTGGGTTTTATCCCAATCGGGCAATCCCTTAAAGTTAAAATCGCCTTTTATAAAAGTGGCACGGCCGGCAGTAATTGTAAGGCTTTTTGCTTTTAAATTGTTAACTAAGCCGGTTATACGGCCATCAACTCCTAACTCAAAATTTATCTTTTCTAACCCGGTAGTAAAATAAGCGATATCGGTTGATGAAATATGTGACGAATGAAGTTGGCCATCTATGTGTACCTTGTTAACAAAATCGCCAAAATCGCCAAAATCTTTAAACCTCATGTCGAGCTGATTCCTTATAATCGACTTTGGCGTTTGGATAATCAGGTGCTGCGCCAAAATCCTATTGGTATCAATTGTAGTAAGCGCACTATAGTTTTTTAAGTAGAACCCCGCTTTTTCCTTTAGCGTAAGGTGTTGTACATCACCCTTAAAAGTGTGGTGTTTAAGGTCCATATTATTAACCGCGACACTTAGATTATAAACATCCAGATCATCAAAGTTTATCCCTGTTATTTTGTTGTTCTTATTCAGATCATGAAAACGGAAATGGAAATTATTTACTACGGTGCGCTCAAAGATCATGGTCCAGGTTTGCCGGGCACTTTTTAGTAGTGTCTTTTGATTTTAAGCTGTCTAATACAAATTGCAGGTTAGTTACTTTGTTTTTGTAGTTTTTAAGGTAAAACGAGCCGTTGTCTAACTGTATCAGTTTAAAGTCAAGTTTACGGTCACTAATAGAACTGAAAACCGAGAAGCCGTTAAGCTCGACAGTAAGTTTTGGGGTGTGTACTAAAGTGTCGCGTTCTTTATCAAGCACATAAAAATCTTCAAGTACTACTGATGAAAAAGGCTTAATGTACAGGCTTTTAACTTTAACCTCGGTGCCCAGCTTTTTTGACAAATAGGCTGTTGCCTTTTTTGCGGCCCAGGTTTGTACCGGTTTATATTGAAACAGCAGCAGCAGTATGCTCACCGTTAACAGCAGGAACAAGACAATGCTTAAGGCTATTTTTAGTACTTTTTAATAACTTTGGCCTTTAATTATTGAGTTACTGAATTATTGAATTAATGAATGTAGCATTGCCCTTCGCCACTTCAACAATTGTAAAGCTCAATAGTTTATTATTTAACTGTATTTAGTTACTTTGATTAAAGAATGTTTGATTAGTTTATAATACAAATCAATATTCAATAATTCAACAATTTCTATAATTAATGCCGCCTGTAATATTAGCCATCGAATCTTCTTGTGATGATACCTCTGCTTCGGTTTGTGTTGATGGTGTTGTATTAAGCAACGTTATTGCCAACCAATCTATACACGAAGCTTACGGTGGTGTCGTCCCTGAGCTTGCCTCAAGGGTTCATCAGCAAAATATTGTTCCGGCTGTACAGCAGGCATTACTAAAAGCAAAAGTAAGCAAAAATGCGGTGGATGCGGTAGCTTTTACGCGCGGACCGGGACTTTTAGGCTCATTGCTTGTTGGTGTATCATTTGCCAAGGCATTTGCGTTGGCTAAAAACATCCCGATTATTGAAATAAACCATATGCAGGCGCATGTGCTGGCCCATTTTATTGGCGATAATAAACCATCTTTCCCGTTTTTATGCCTTACGGTATCGGGCGGACACACGCAGATAGTTTTGGTGAAAGACTATTTTGATATGGAAGTGGTTGGCCAGACGCTGGATGATGCCGCAGGCGAAGCCATGGATAAAACCAGTAAAATATTAGGGCTGCCTTATCCCGGCGGACCTTTGATTGATAAACATGCACGCCTGGGCGACGCTGATAAATACAAGTTCCCTGAACCACAGATCCCCGGGTTTGATTTTAGCTTTAGCGGCTTAAAAACATCCATCCTGTATTTTATACGGGATAACGTGGCGCAAAACCCCAACTTTATTGCTGAAAATATAAACGATATTTGTGCCTCGGTTGAAAATAGGATTGTTACCATCCTGCTTAATAAGCTTAAAAAAGCTGCTGATGAATATGGTATAAAGGATATTGCGTTAGCCGGCGGAGTATCAGCTAATACCGGTTTGCGTAATGGCTTAAAAGCAATGGGTGTTAAATACGGCTGGAACTGCTTCATCCCCGAAATGCAATATTGCACAGATAACGCCGGGATGATTGCCATAGCCGGTTACCATAAATATTTACAAGGCGAATTTGCCGAACAAAGTATAACACCATTGGCAAGGATGCCGATGTAAGTAATGAGTGATTGAGCGAATGAGTGATTGAGTGAATGGTTACTAAAAGCGCAACATCCTATATAATAATAAACATGCTAATCACATTCACTAATTCAATCAATCACTAATTCACTCATTAAAATGACCGCTCCTTCACTCATCTTCTGGATAATTTTTGTATTACCACTTGTGGCATTTTTGATCTGGTTGATCCGACAGGATAAGCGCCAGGGATGGATAGGATTAATAGTACTGGCTATAACGGTTGTTGCTGCTATTGTTTGGATGTATGTGAAAACGGGCGGTAAATAGTATCGTAGGTAAGTGTCCCAACTGTCCCGGTTGTCCCATATGTCGCATCTGTACTGGGACAGTACACTAAAATGCGATCGCTTTAAACTCATATCCCTTCTTACTCCAATACTCCATTGCCTCAGGCAAAACAAACTCCAGCCGGTCAAACGCTTTAAGGCTATCGTGGAAAAGCACAATGTCGCCGGCCGAGGTATTCTTGGTTACATTATCCGTGCAGCTTTCGGGCCATATGTTCACATCAAAATCGCCGCTTAAAACGTTCCACATCACAAATTTCAAATCAGGCCTTGCCTCTTTCAACAGCCTAACCTGCGATCTCTTTATACGGCCATAGGGCGGCCTGAACAGGTTGCTGTCAATCAATTCATCAGCCTGTAAGAAATTATCCGTAGGTTATATCATCAGTTTTCCAACCTTTTAAGTGGTTGTACGTATGATTGCCTATGGCGTGGCCATCGGCCTTTATTTGCTCAAAAATCTCGGGATGTTTGCGTATGTTGTCGCCGATACAAAAAAAGTGGCTTTGGCATGGTACCGTTTTAAAATATTTAATACAAATGGTGTAACAATAGGTATAGGTCCATCGTCAAACGTCAGATAAATGCAACGGTCGGCCTTGTTTATATCCCGGGATAATTGCGGATACAGCTTTTTAAGAAGCCGTGGAGTTTTTACCAGTACATTTAACAAATATTATATTTGAGCAATTTGTAAAAATAGGTTGGGGTTCTCAAATATAACAGCTAATACTGAAATCTAATAATTGTACAGGAATATCCTTATGACAAAATTTATATTTAAACGGGTAACTCTTCTAAGTGTGCTGGTTATAGCTTTAACAGGCTTTACCGCAAAGGCGCAGGAGAAGGTCACCCTGCAAATGGCGGTTGATCGCGCTTTGGCCAATAACCTTAGCATAAAACAGGCCCGTGTGGCCGAGTCTATCGGTAGTTTAGACCTGCAACAAGCTAAAAACAATTTACTGCCAAGTTTAAACGCCAGTACCCGGGGTGGCTATAATTTTGGGCGCAGCCAGGTTGCAGGTTCATTTACATATACTTCATCAACCTCATTCAACGCCAATGGTAATGCACAGCTACAGGTTACACTTTACCGGGGCGGCCAGTTACGTAACCAAATAGTTCAAAACAGGTTATTGCTTGATGTGAATAAAGGACAGACAGCTAAAATTAAAAACGACCTGATCCTTAACGTTGTAACAACCTACCTGCAAATATTAACCAACCAGACCTTGTTGTTGCGGCAAAACAGCAAATAGATCTGGCCAATCAAACTTTAGCCAGATCAGACATCAGCTTTAAAGTAGGTAATCAAACGCTGGCCGATCTGTCGCAGGCCAAGGCGCAGGTATCAACAGCTAATTTAACTTTAACTACAGCACAAAATCAACTTGATCTTTCTATGTTGATACTAAAGCAATATATGGAGA
>NZ_JABFCR010000002.1:0-68977 GCF_013087555.1 Mucilaginibacter humi | reverse complement strand
TAGATCACACACTTGAAGCAGATCCGTCTGAGTTATGAAAATAGCCGGACAGGTAGTGAAAGCCGGGGCATCTTTTTACTTCTTAAAGACAATGAATTGAAAAAGGATGTAATGTTTTTATAGTAACTGTACACTTCCGGTCGATCGCACCCACTCTATTAATCGTGCGACTGAAACAGTTAAGCTTTTCACAAAACTGCCGGTAAGCTAACCACGGTTCGCCATCATTATAAAATTCAAATGACAAAATATCAAACATAACAATGCGCCCTTTATGTAAACAAAAATTAAAGGGTGTAGCATCTTTTAAAATCATACCATATTTTAATAAAATTAAATTTATCTTAAAAAAACGGTAGCACATTCCTTCCATTGCCTAAAACTCCATTCATAAGGATAAGTTATAAAGCTTATTTGTTCTGGAAGTAAAATTTTATATGCTTGGCTATTGCTTTTGTTTTCTACTTCTTCAAAAGACGTGATTAATTGTTGTTGAATTAACTCTTGATATAAACCAGATTTCAACAAATGATCATACTGATTTTGATATGAAGCATCTACAAAACGATAAAATTTTCCATCTTGCTCAAAAACATAACCATGCGGATCTTTATAGGATATAGCCGCCCTACTATTACTATACATCCTAATTGTCCTTAGACTTATTTTTACTGAATATTGATTTGATAAAAGCCCAAATTTGTTTAAAGAACACCGCAATACTTAATAATCCGGATATCAACAATTGAAAAAAAAGACTACCGGATTGAGGGTCTATGTACAATAATATCATTGGCTTGCTATTTATATTCAGTCATTATTAATAATTATAATCTTCCATCTACCACTGAAACATCCAAAACACCTTTCACGTCAAACAAAACCCCGGTTTCTTTTAACATTGCTTTGATATCCAAATTTAAAAACTCATTGTGACTTACCGATAATATAACAGCATCGTAAGTGACGTTAGAAGGTAAAGTATTAATACAATCTAAGTTGTATTCATGCTTTACCCGGTCACAATCAGCCCATGGATCATAAATAGTAATATCAACCTTTGGTATGTTTGTAGTTCTTTAACAATATCAATTACTTTTGTATTGCGTATATCGGGACAGTTTTCTTTAAAAGTGAAACCCATAATTAAAATAGATGACTGCCAAACATTTATCTTTTTCTTTACCATTATCTTCACCACCGAATCTGCAACATACGGCCCCATGCTGTCATTAATACGTCGTCCTGACAAAATAATTTCCGGGTGATACCCCGCCGAAGTTGCTTTTTGAGCTAAATAATAAGGGTCCACGCCAATACAATGCCCCCTACCAAACCGGGTTTAAAAGGTAAAAAATTCCATTTAGTCGCTGCCGCTTCTAATACTTCATGTGTGTTAATACCTAATAATGAAAATATTTTTGACAGTTCATTTACAAATGCGATGTTAATATCTCGCTGGGCATTTTCTATAATTTTAGCAGCCTCTGCAACTTTTATTGATGATGCTAAATGAGTGCCGGCGGGTATAATTGATAAATATAATTCATTAATAAATTGCGCAGCTTGTGGGGTAGAACCGGACGTTACCTTTTTGATGTTTGGCAAGGTTCTGGTTTTATCGCCCGGATTAATGCGCTCAGGTGAATAGCCGCAGAAAAAATCTTTGTTAAAACTCAGTCCTGAATGTTTTTCTAAAATGGGCACACAATCTTCTTCGGTACATCCCGGGTAAACAGTCGATTCATAGATAACAACATCGCCCTTTTTTAATGCCCCGGCAACGGTTTCAGTCGCTTTAATAAGCGGTGTAAGATTGGGGTTATTATACTGATCGACCGGAGTTGGTACAGTTACTATAAAAACATTACATCCTTTCAATTCATTGTCTTCAGAAGTAAAAAAGATGCCCCGGCTTTCACTACCTGTCCGGCTATTTTCACTTAACTCAGACGGATCTGCTTCAAGTGTGTGATCTATACCTAATGATAACTCTTTGATTCGAGTACTATTAATATCAAACCCAACTACCTTATACTTTTTCCCAAACTCAATTGCTAACGGCAACCCAACGTATCCTAAGCCAATTATAGCTATAGCTGGGTTTAATAGCTTACTTTGCTGATTTATCATTAATATAATTTATTCTGTATAATTCTGTATAAACGTAATGCAACTAATATAATTAGCATTATTAACACAAATATTTCTGAAACGAAAAGAATATGATGGGTTGTACTTGCTCTAACAGGCGCTAAGGGAAGTTCAGACTCATCAATAATTTTATATAATGGCGTTTCTTTTTGCAAATTAATTTTAGCGATCTCTAAATTACGCATAACCTCTGTATAGGCACCCGCTAAGGCATTAGCCTTAGCCTGGCCAAATAAAGAGCCCGACCGTTGACTGCTAATTGAAGGGTTTAAGTTATAAGTCCGGTCAATAATTGTAGCCGTAGAACTGTATATACCGCGTAATACTGTTCCTAAACTATCCGCTTCACGCTGAAGCAGCTTTACACTTGTAGCAGAAACTGTTGTTTTGGTATCAATAAAATATCGAGATGTTTCACTAAGCATACATTTTGCTATATAATATGCTGTATTTGCATCTGATGATGTTGCGGTTATCAAGTAAAAAATTAATTTTTTGTCTTTTTTAAACACAGTAAATGAGCCTGCAACATAACTGATTATACTTCTGTATATGCTAATTTGCGCTTTGTTATATGTTTTAGGATTATTATTAAATGGCCCGTATTTTTCGTAGAATTTACTATATTTTTTTGTGCTATATAATTTAATAATGTTTGATGCGTAGCAGTGTCCACAACAGACATTAAAGCAGATCCAATTAAACTTCTTGATTTAAATAATTCGATAATATTATCGCCAGAAAACATATTATCTCCCCGGCAGTTGTACCGTCAAACCCAAGTTGTGCCGCTAATCCAGCTAATCCATTACCACCTCTAGAGTCGCCTGTTGATAAAACAAAACTTATATTAGCTGTATAAACAGGTTTGGCAATGGGCATAGTATAATACCCAACTATTATGCCTGCTATTAAAGCTGAGAGTAAAAAATACCACTTTTTTAGTAGATAGAATAAAACATTGATGCCTCGGTCTTGCCAAACTTTAATAAAATCCTGACTAATAATATCCGGCATGTTATTTCCTTAAACTAGTTATTGTTAAAACAATTAATGTTAATGTGGATATAATTCCTGTAGTAAGGCCAATTACCTCTGTTGGTGACATACCAACCTTTTCTATTTTTCTCGGTACTATAATTTGTGCGCCCGTTTCAATATTTGGATACGATCTAAACAAACCAAAAAAACCATTATTGACACGTTTTATATGTCCGTCTGCATACAACACATAAATTTTTGATTTACGAGCTCTTTCTGCGGTCCCTCCTGCTTGTGTCAAGTAATAATTTAAGTGTTTCCCCTCAATAAAACCGGTTTTTGTCGCAGAAAGTACTTGCCCACTCACTTTAACCAATGGATCAATCCACGAAACTAATATTTGGTCGCCATCCAGCAACTGATAATCTTCAATTGATCCAGGTTTTTTTAACACCTTATCCAAATTTATTGGAATCCTGAAATTTGTTTTCGTTGCATCTTCTACCACCTTAGCTGTGGTGTCTTTTATATTTTTTTGAATATTTTGTATAATTGCCTGCTCTTCTAAATTATCTTGAGCCGTATGACGTATTAAATATATTCCTTTTGAATAAGCCAAGGCGGTTAATCCTCCGGTGCGTTTTAATATGCTGCTAACATGTTCTGATTTTGATTCAAGTACATAAGTTCCGGGGTAGTAAACCTCGCCTTCTACAGTTACCTTTTGTTGTTCAATATACGCTGGATTACGTCTTACAGTAATTACATCATTAGGTTGAAGAATAAACCTATCATTTTCAACAACCAGGTCTTTATCAGTATTAAGGACTAACACAGTAGCAATAGAATCCACATCTTTATTTAATCGCTCTGTCGTAAGTCTTCTGCTTACCTCTACGCGATATGAAGATGCCGCATCAGTAAAGCCGCCTGCTGCAAAAAAAAAATATCTTTTAATGATAAGTTCGATTTATAAGGATAAGGGCCTGGTTTTTTTACTTCCCCATCAATTTTTATGGTATAAGCTATCTTAAACTCTGCACTTGTAGCTATATTTACCACGTCATATTTTACCAAAGGGATATCAGCAGCCCGTCCGTTTAATATATCTGTTAGGTTAAATGTGATGTTATCAAGGGTGCCATCCGGGTGCTTTCGTGTTATGGTTGCTCTATCTGTAAAAGCTCCCTCCATTAACCCACCAGCGCGTTGTACCAGACCTCCAACGGTTAGGCCAGTGTTAACTCATAATCGCCGGCTCTGTAAAGTGGTCCCGTTATATTAACACCATTTTCAATTCTATCTAAAACACTTTCTACTTTAAACTCATCTCCATCAAGTGGTTTAAAATTGGGGATATCTGCCCGATAAATAGTTCTTATTTTCCGTTCAAGGTCGCTTATTTGCTTTACTGTAATTTGACCTTTATAAGCTTTGTCTGTGTATCCTCCTGCAAAAAACAACAGGTCGTCCAGGTTTTCATTATCTTTTAATTCAAATATTCCGCCGCGTTTTACTTGTCCGCTTATTGAAACATGCTTTTTATAAACAGGAAAATTAATTACGTCACCGTCTTTTAAAATAACATTTCCGTTTTGATCTCCGCGTGTTAAAAACTGGTAAAGGTCAATAGTAGTAAATATTCTATTATTACGCAGTACTTCAATATTTCGATAGGTATTAATATCGCCCGGACCACCGCAAGCTAAAAGAGCATTATAAACAGTAGTTAGAGATGAAACAGTAAAATTCCCCGGCTTATAAGCACCTATAGCGGTTATATGTATACTACGTATTTTGCCTAAAGACACGGTAAGCTCCGGATAAATTGTTTTTAAGAGAAGAATAAGCAGTTTGAGCCATTCTATTCTTTATACGTGCAATGGCGTCATCAATTCGCAATCCTGATAATTCAATTGTGCCAACCTGGGGTATAAGAATAGTACCTTCTGGCCCAATTGTAGTTTTTATATTTGTTTCCTGGTAACCCGACACACTGATAGCCAGTTCATCATCCGGTCCTAAAATATAATTTGTAGGTGTAGCTATACGTAGGTTAGGCTCGAACGACAATGAAGGAGAGTCAAAGAATGCAGATCCGAATACACCGCTTGCATGTGGTTTAGGAGTTGTTAGATAATCATCTTTTGCGTTCCCCTTGTAACTGCAGGGATTATCGTTGGTTCAACAGCAATTTTCGAAGGTTCAACTTTACTTAAAGAATCCTTTTTTAACGATACTTGACCCTTGGCATCGTATATATTTAATAAAATTAAAAAAGAATAAATGATATAAGTGGGGTTTTGATACGCATTCTATAAATAAAAACGCCCAATCGATTATCGATTATCATTGTTAGCAAAGTTTGAAAAATTAGACCCTAAAACTACTAAATATATTTTAAAATTCTTACTTAGTTACCTATATAATTGCAATTATTATAATTTTAAGTGTGTTTTTTAGTATTACCGCCATAGGTATCAGGGTTACGGTAAACTTTCAGAATAAGCATCATGCACAGCAGCTGGTTTAATTCCTTCGTGTAAACTATATAAACGTGGTTTTACTAAAAATCTCACTTTGGAAGTCAGATTTGATTTTGACCTTACTTCTTGACCGGTGTCTTGCTGAGATCTATTAAATACTTGACAAACTCCTTATTAGTATAATCAGCAGGACCTTCGTGACGAAAGACGATCACACCGGATCTGTCAATTATGATAGTAGTTGGCAAAGACCCTGCAAAGAGGACGTCGGGTATTTGGCTGGCGGTATTATAAACTGGCAATACGTATTTGTTCTTTGCCATAAATGGCAGCGATTTACCGAAATTATTATCCGCGTCCACGGGCAGGATCACAATATTGGTATCAGGTTTTAACTGAAGATACAATTGGTTTATAGAAGACATTTCTGCAATACATGGAGGGCACCGGGGAGCCCAGAAGTTAATTACTACCACTTTACCCTTAAGGGAAGAAAGGGACAAACTTTGCCCCTTTTCATTCACAAAGTTAAGATCAGAACCAGGCTGAACTGGCTTTGCTGAGGTTAAAACCGGTTGAAAAAAACCTATTTTCATCAACCCCTTGATCAACAATGCCTTGGCTGGGGCACTGATCAGTAAAATGATAATAACTGCCGCAAATACACCATTAAGCAAATTGCGGACGGTGAATATACTCCTCGTTTTATAACTCAATGGCTTGTTTTCCATGGATCGTTAGTATTACATAAAAAATTTGGTAGATTACCAAAGTCAAAAACTTTAGTTTTTATCTCCGGGGCCATCTATATCATTGCTGTCCGCTGCGCTCCGGTAACCACCTGTACAATGTACGACAATAGGTTTGTTAAAGGGGATTTTCCATGCCCCTTTTCCTTAACTAGGGAAGTGGAATATTAATGGTATCCGAAGATATCAGATTCTCCCCGGCCTCACTGGCATTTTGTTGCAGGTAATTAGGAATCAAAATCGTTTAGCAGTTTAATCTCGTTGCGATACAAAAGAATCTTGCCGTTATTTTCCAGTATCTTAAGCAGGCGTGAGATGACAACCCCGGATGTTGCAAGTTCATCGGCGATCTGGTAATGGGAAGCTTTGACTATAGTTGAGCCAGATAGCCTTTTCTTTTCCTTCAAATAGGCCATCAGCCGGTCATCTAGTTTATGAAAGGCAATGCTCTCTATGGACCTTAACATCTCAGAAAAGCGTTCGTTGAAACTTCTCATGATATAGTTTTTCCAGCCCGGATATTTGCATAACCACTCGTCCAACTTATTATGCGGGATGGCGATGATTTGAAGATCACCTTCGGCGATGGCTTTTACTTCACTTTTCTTCTCTTCCGGCAACAACTGTAGGCCATAGAACAGCTCTCGCTGCTGGATAAATAATACAGTAAAATCTCATTACCATTGTCGTCTTTTTTTAGGACTTTTAAAGTCCCTTTAACTACCAAGGGCATCATTCGGATATATTTGCCATAATCCATAACGATTTCGCCGTCTTTATATGACCGCATTTCGCCAAATTCTTCGATCTCCTTTATCAGGGCCGGTTCAAATTGAAAAGCTAATTTGACTGATTCTTCCATTCAGCTAAGTTAAAAGTATTGTGCCACATTGTGCCAGTGCCACCGTTTACCACATTAGTAAATCCGTTTTGCTCCAATATAGTTTTTGCCTGCCCGCTTCGTCCCCCGCTTTGGCAAAAAACAATGATGTTTTTCTGGTTTTTGAATTTTGATAACTGTGAACTAACTTTATCGAGCGGAATGTTGACGGAACCTTTAACGTGCCCGCCCGCAAATTCGCCCGGTGTCCGGACGTCCACTAATAAAGCACCCTCTTTGATAATGCCGGCCAGATCGGCCGATGCCCCTCCGCCAAATAGTTGTTGGAATATGTTCATCTGAATGTTTTTTATGAATTTTAATTTCTGTTAATATTTTAAACAACTTCTTTGTAACTGATGTCTCTCGAATCCTTTTTGCTGTTTTTAACGGGTGTGTAACATCCCCCGGCGCCACAGCAGCCAATATTAAAAACGCCCATGCCCGTTAAAATAGTCCCAATTATACCGCTTGCTATATCTGCCCCGGATATTGCCATACCTATGATGACTATCCCGATAATGACGCGGAGAATACGGGGTAAAGTCCAATTGTTAAGAATATAATCTTTCATGTGCTATTATTAATGACGCTTTAATTAAACGCTACGTACTTGATGAAACAAAGATAGGTTCAATTATCTGCCGGGTTGGTAACAAAGGTTACATACGAAAAAAGCAGTCGTAGGCTACTTTTCAAAACACTGTATTTCCAGCAGCTGATCAAAAGGGATTTTTATTCATTTATACAATCGTTCCCGATCATTTCGCTCAATGCTAATCCCATTGCGGTATTTACCCCTAGGGGATAATAGCCACTTTTAGCGTTACAATGTAATACCCAGCTCCGTGTCGCCTTCCTTACCACCCCAGCATTCAGTAGTGCGCATATAACGACCTGCGACAAGATAGAGTTCCTTTCTGGTTATAAACCAGAAATTCGTCCGCCATAATATAGTGTTTTATTCTGCCTTATTTTTCATCAGCATTAATAACGAATAGGCCCCCTGAATTACAAAAACAGCATTTGATGTCATATCCTTTGTTGGCGAAATAATTTCTGTAAACCCGTTTTCACTTTCGCCCGTATTAACCTCGGTCATCTCAAACTCGCGATTTCCAATTACTTTATAGATATACTGTTTGCCTTCAAACTGTACAATTGCTTCGCTGGCTATAGCATAAGCCTGAGCATTTTTAACCTGTATTTCGGCATTCATATAAGTGCCCGGTACCAGTGTTTTATCATAAGTTTCAAAATGGCAGTGAACATCCGCGTTCCTGTCAGCAGAAAGATTGCGACCGATCAGTAAAATGGTCCCGGCATGTTTCTTAACAGGCTCGTTGTTGGTATAGGCCACCAGCTTTTGACCAATGTATAATTTATCCAGGTCCTTCTCATATACTTTAAGTGCCGGTGTATATCTGTTGGGTTAACCAGCTCAAATAGCACTTCTGTTGGGGATACGTATTTGCCGATGTTGACATTTACTTTAGATACGAAACCTGTTATAGGCGAATATATATTTACGCTGCGGGAAATTTTGGATGCGCTGATATTCCGGGTATGAATGCCAATGAGCTGCAGTTTTTCGGCTAAAGATGCCATCAGTACCTGCTGGCTGCGGTACTCGGCCTCGGCCTGCTGAAAAACCTTGTCGCTGCTGGCTTTACTCAGGTTAAGATCTTTTTGGCGGTTGTATTCGTTTTCCGGTACCCGATCCTGGCCTTTGCTGTCAGGTAATCCTGTTGTAACTGGATGTATTGCTGATCCTCAATAACAGCTATGGCGTCACCTTTATTCACGTGCATACCCGGTAATAGTGTAGTAGATTTTAAATAACCACCAAGGGGAACGCTGATGGAAACCATGTTTTGAGGCGGGACATCAATTTTACCGTTGAGCTTCAATATGGAAGATATTTCCTTTCGTCCGATCTTATCGGTGACTATGGAGGCATTTTTCAGCTGCGCATCTGTAAGGGTTACGATGTTGGGGTTGACTGCCTCGGTATTATCAGCAGTTGTTTTTTTACCGCCGCAGGCAGAAAACAAAATAATAATGAGTGAAAAATATATGATGGATTTCATGATCTGAATTTTAGTTGTTTGAAAAATAGTTAAGTTGAATGATCGCCTCATTAAGGTTACGGACAGCCTCCAGGTAATCGTTTTTGATTGTTACGGCCTGGTTAACTAGTTGTACCCATTCCGTAGTTGATATTACCGCCTGCTATTTGTTGGTTGGCGGTGGTGGTAATCAGCGCGGCATTTTTTAATGGCGTGCTTTCAAAATACGCAACTGCCTGCAGATATTTACGGTATTGAAGAATAGCCGATTGATACGCCGAGGCCATATGCTGCGCCTCCATCGCGTAATTATTTTCTGCAATTTGTTTGTTTACCCGTGCACTGTTTACCCCGGCCTTTTGTGCTCCGGCAAAAATAGGAATACCAACACCCACTTGCACCGAATTGAACCGGTTTGAGCCATTGTACAGTTTGTCATCGGCACCGAGACCTTTGATACTGGTATTGTTGTATCCTACCGAAAGATCTGGCAAAAGCCGGCTTTTCTCCAGCCGGAGCGCTGCGTCTGCAATCTTTTGTTGCTGAGCTATTAGTTTTATCACCGGGTGTTCCTTTAAGTTCAGGGTATCTGTGGCAGATACAACGGTTAATTTATAATCGGAACTATCCGGCGTCAACTTCCCGCTGGAGTTCAGCAGCAGTTGAAATTGTAATTGCAATACAGCTACATCCTCAATTAACTGGTGCAACTGCATTTGCACTTGTCCCAACAGCGTTTCTGCACTTGCTTTTTCCAGATATTGGTTTCTCCTTTTGCCAAACGTAACTCCGCTTTTTTATAAAAATCGAGATACAGGCTATCAGTATGCTGCAACAACCTTTTTTTCTGTTCCATAAACAGCAGGGTATAAAATACCCGGGTAACCTGCTTCTTCAACATGGCTTCATTTACTGCAACATTAAGGACACTGCTTTTCCAATCGGCTTTTAAAAGTTCTTTTTGCCTGCTGTAAACGGTTGGGAAATTAAATAACTGCGAGATACCGAATTTGGTATCAGTATAACTGCTGTTAATCTGCCCGGTTTCGCCAAATAAGGTTGCCTGTGAAATGTTGGCTGAAGTGCCTATGAGCATTTGCTGATATTTTGCCTTTAATTGCTCATGCTTCATCTGCAAATTGTTTTTTAAAGCTGTGTCTAAAGCAGCTTTAAGCGTGATCGGCGTTTGGGCATTTGAAAACTTACTAATGCCTATTAACAGGATAATTAAAAGCAAAGTAGTTGTTTTTTTACCGAGTACGGTTTTAAACCCTTTCTCAAACATGATGTACAAAACGGGTAATACAAACAAAGTAAGAAACGTAGCGATCAGCAAACCGCCTATAACTACGGTGGCCAAAGGCCTTTGTACTTCGGCTCCCGCACCGTTACTGATAGCCATGGGAAAGAAACCCAATGAAGCCACAAATGCAGTCATAAGTACCGGCCTTAGCCTTACTTTGGTACCCATTAACACTATACGTTTCAAATTGGTCACACCTTCTTTTTTAACTGGTTAAATTCTGATATCAATACAATGCCGTTGAGTACCGCCACGCCAAACAGGGCTATAAAGCCAACGCCCGCACTGATGCTGAATGGCATACCCCGTAAAGCGAGGAACAGGACACCCCCGATAGCTGATAAAGGAATTGCGGAGTATATCAGTAATCCGTGTTTGATGGAGTTGAAAGCGAAATACAGTAGTAAGAAAATAAGCAGCAGTGAAACCGGCACCGCAATCATCAAGCGCTGTTTGGCAGCATTCAGGTTTTCAAAGGCCCCACCATAGGTTACATAATACCCGGCTGGGAATTTCAGTTGTTGATCCACCTTGGCTTGCAATTCGTTTACAATTGTTTGTACATCCCTGCCACGAACATTAAATCCCACTACAATACGGCGTTTGGCATCCTCCCGCTGTATTTGGTTTGGGCCATCTTTAATCTGCACATCGGCAAGCTGGTATAAAGGTATCTGTGTTCCCTGTGGTGTTGGTATAAGCAAATTCTGTATGTCTTTCAGGTCCCTTTTTTGTTTACCACTTATTCTTACCACTATTTCAAATCGCTTTTCGCCTTCAAAAAGAGTTCCTGTGCTTTGCCCGGCAAGTGCCGTATTTACCACTTTGTTAATATCAGTAATGTTGAGGTTGTATTGTGCAATGGTATTGCGGTTATAATTGATGATGATCTGCGGCATGCCGGCAACTGCCTCAACATACAGATTTTTGCTCCGTCAACGGTCTGGACGATCTTGCCCAGTTTATCAGCATAAGCGGCAAGTGTATCCGTCTTCACCAAATATTTTACAAACTACGTCCTGGCGTGCACCCGTCATCAATTCGTTAAAACGCATCTGCACCGGGAACTGGAAACCTGCTGTAACACCCGGGACAGCCTGCAATGCCTTGCCCATTTTTTCGGAAAGTTCATTAAAAGTTCTGGCAGATGTCCATTCTGCTTTAGGTTTTAAAATCACCATCATATCGCTGGCATCCATCGGCATCGGGTCGGTGGGAACCTCGCCACTGCCAATCTTGGTAACCACTTTTTCTACTTCGGGGAACTGTGTTTTTAAGATATGGGCTGCTTTTTGGGTGTTGATGATGGTTGTATTCAAGCTGCTGCCCGTCAGTACGCGTGTATCAACGGCAAAATCACCTTCTTCAAGTGCGGGGATAAACTCGCCCCCAGTGTGGTTAACAGATAAGCCGAAAATATAAACATGCCGATAACGGCCAACAGAACCATTTTTGGAAAAGCAACCACGCGGTTAAGCGCTTTCTGATAGGCCTTTTCTACTTTAGCCATTAATCGGTCTGAAAGATTGGGCTGGTGCTTGATCTTTTTACTAAGAAAAACCGAGCTCATCATTGGGATATAGGTTAATGACAAGATAAAAGCGCCCAATAAAGCAAAGGCTACCGTTTGTGCCATGGGCTTAAACATTTTACCCTCAATGCCCTGCAATGTAAAAATGGGCAGATATACTACCAATATAATGATCTGTCCAAAAACCGCACTATTCATCATTTTGCTGGCAGCGCTATTTACCTCCTTGTCCATATCCTCCTGCCCCAGCGTGCCGACACTTTTAAAATGTTTACTATGGCTAAGCCTATGCATTACCGCCTCTACAATAATTACCGCCCCGTCTACGATCAAACCAAAATCCAGCGCACCAAGGCTCATCAGGTTGCCGCTTACCCCAAAAAGGTTCATCATAATTATGGCAAACAGCATCGCCAGCGGGATTACAGAGGCGACAAGTAACCCTGCCCTGAAATTGCCGAGGAATAATACCAGCACAAATACCACAATAAGCGCTCCTTCCAGCAGGTTACGCTCCACTGTACCGATGGCATTATTCACCATTTTCGTCCGGTCGGGAATGGCTCGATCACTACGCCTTCGGGCATAGTTTTCTGGATCTGCTCGATCCGCGCCTTCACGTTCCTGATCACCTCACTACTGTTAGCACCTTTTAGCATCATGACAACCGCGCCTGCAACTTCGCCTTCGTCATTATAGCACATCGCACCATATCGGGTAGCATAGCCTATTTTAACATCAGCTACATCTTTGATAAAAAGAGGTGATCCATCGGCAGTGTTTTTAATTACCGTATTATTGATATCTTCCACATTGCCGATTAGTCCCCGGCTTCTTATATACAAAATGGTGGGGCCTTTTTCAATATAAGCGCCGCCGGTATTCTGGTTGTTATTTTCCAGTGCCTTAAAAACATCGGCAATGGTAATGCTGTGCGAAAGCAGTTTGTTGGGATCCACTTCAATGGAATATTGCTTCAGTTTCCCGCCGAAACTGCTTACTTCAGCTACGCCTTTAACGCCGAGTAACTGACGGCGAACGATCCAGTCTGGATGGTGCGCAGTTCGGTTTCGTTGTATTTCCCGGCATAGCCTTTTTTGGGCCGTACCACATATTGATAAATCTCGCCCAGTCCGGTACTTACCGGGCCAAGCTCCGGCCGGCCGATACCTCCTGGTATCTCGCTTTGGACTTTTTGCAACCGTTCGGCAACCTGCTGGCGGGCCCAGTAAACATCGGTAGCATCGTCAAAAACTATGGTCACCAATGAAAGGCCAAACCTTGAAAAGCTTCGGATCTCTTTAAGACCAGAAATATTACTGTTAGCCTGCTCTATAGGATAGGTAACTAAACGTTCTATGTCAGTGGCCCCAAATGAAGGGGCGATGGTAATAACCTGTACCTGGTTGTTGGTAATATCGGGTACGGCATCAATGGGCAGCTTAGTAAACTGGTAACTGCCATAGCCGATCAGGGCGATGATAAAAAGCCCGATGATCAGCTTATTCCTCACGGAAAAAGCGATAATATGATTTAACATAAAATAAGATCTTGAAATTAGTAATTCAAAAAGCACCATATAGCACAAATTATTATGCTAAAGCACCTTTCATAAATTGAATGGGAGACTAATTAACAGGATTTTGGCGGTTGCCAGATACTGGACAAATAAGAGGAAGGGTTAAACCATGTATCGAAAGGGCGAACCTTTGTTTCCCGAGGGGATTATCAATGGAATTGCGGGGGCCTGAACCACCTGAGGAATCAGCACGGGCGATACCGTTGCCGTACAATTATCTGCTGTTTTGAAAGGCAGTTTCATATCCTCATTGTAGTCTTTATCTTTTGGGCTGCCGTGTAAGTAGTGCATGTCCGGGAATTGCAGGAATGAAATGTTCTTGTTCTTCTTCCTATGTTCGGCAAAGTGCTCAAAAACCACAGGTAATTTTAGCAACTGGTGAAGTTCAGTTGTTGAGAACAGGTAAGCTGTTAGAAGCAATATGGCCGCGAACTTTTTCAAACTTTACAAAAGTACCAATTAATAATCAATCGTTTTTTGATATTGATCATATGATTATCAACTCTTGATCATTAAAATCCAGTAAATATCCCTTGTTATCAATTACTTTCCGATACAGAACTTGCTAAAGATATTCTCCAGTAGATCATCCGTAGTAACGGCGCCTGTAATTTCACCAAGGTAATATAGCGCTTGTTTAATATCTATCGAAAGGAAATCAGAGGTAATGGTATCTATTCCGTTTAAAACTCTTGCTAAAGCTTCTTCTGTTTTTTGCAGTGCTTCCGGGTGGCGTATGTTAGTTACCAGCGTTTCATTGCCATCTAACTGGTTTTTTACGGCCGAGTAGTATATTTTTGATTTCAGCTCGTCTATATGTGTTTTCTCTTTTGCTGATATCGACACTATTTGTGATTGTACCAAAGCCTCAAGCTTTTCTGGTGATAACAGATCAGCTTTATTAGCCACTACCAGCATGGTAACGCCGGGTCGTTGCAGGTTTTCCAGGTCAGCATTAAGTTCGGATATGGTTATTTGGTCGGCATCATAAACATACACCAACAGGGCCGACTGCTCGATCTTTTCCATCGTGCGCTCTACCCCTATTTTTCAATGGCATCGGTGGCTTCGCGAATGCCGGCAGTATCTATCAGTCTGAAGTTGATACCGTTTATATTTAGCACCTCCTCAATAGTGTCGCGCGTAGTGCCGGGGATATGACTAACAATGGCACGCTCTTCGTTTAAAAGCGCATTTAACAGTGTCGACTTACCGGCGTTTGGTCGCCCCGCAATAACAGTATTCACGCCTTGCTTAATAGCATTTCCCAGTTCAAACGATTTTATCAACGCCACTATAACTCGATTGATCTCATAAATTAATTTCTTTAGCTGAGTGCGGTTAGCAAACTCTACATCCTCTTCGGCAAAATCAAGCTCCAGTTCAATTAATGATGCAAACTGTACCAACTGTTCGCGAAGCATTTGGAGTTGGTTACTAAAACCGCCACGCAACTGCTGCAAGGCTACCTGCTGCGATGCTTTTGAGTTTGATGCGATCAGATCGGCAACTGCTTCTGCTTGCGAGAGATCTAGTTGCCCGTTAAGGAAAGCACGTAAGGTAAACTCGCCTGCTTTGGCTGAGCGTGCGCCTTTTTTAATCAACAGCCTGATGATAGACTCTATAATATAATTAGAGCCATGGCAGGAGATCTCTACCACATTCTCGCGAGTGTATGATTTGGGCGCGATAAATAGTGAGGCCAAAACTTCATCGAGAATGATATCGCCGTCAACTATACTACCGAAGTGAATGGTATGCGATTGTTGTTTGGTCAGGTCCTTGCCTTTAAATACACTATCAGCAATTTTAATAGCATCAGGGCCAGACAGGCGGATAACGCCAATAGCACCCACACCTGCAGGGGTGGCTAAAGCAACAATGGTTTCTTCGGTGTTAGTCATTTGCTGGCAAAGGTCGCAAATTAGTATCAACATTAGCCATAACCCTAAAGTAAAAAAACTAAATTGCGCCCAATTATGGTAACCTCTTTCGAAGCTTATTTAAACACTATCTCGGTACATCATGTTGGCAACCAGGCGCTGAGCGAGATGTATGCACTTTCAGATCATCCGCTTGAATTAAAAGACGAGCTGATATCAAGCCTGTTGAAGCAATACTTTCTACATCCGTTTGAGAAAGCCGTAGAAGTTTACCACCTGATGCATAGCAGCGGCGACCGGCGCTGAACGAGATCCACCACTTCGCGTCGCAGATCTTTGAAGATAATGAGAAGTTTCATGAAGCGTCCGAGCAGATAGCCAGCACCTGTATAAGGTGGCTAATCACCCTAACATCAAGTCGGGCGAATTGTATGTGGCCTACTTCAAAGATGTACAGATAGAAGGTAACTTGTTGGAGGCTGTCGGCATTTTCAAATCAGAAAATAAAGAAACCTACCTAAAGGTCTATCCTGAAAAGGCGGCTTCGCGGTAGACTATGAGGAGAACGCAATCAACATCAACAAGCTTGACAAGGGTGTACTGATTTTTAATATCGAAAAAGAGAATGGCTACAAAGTTGTTGTTATTGACACGGCTAACCGCGGACAAGATGCTGCTGTTTACTGGAAAGACGACTTCCTGCAATTGAAGATCCGTAACGATAGCTATAATCAAACCAGCAATGCTCTGGGCATCTACAAAAACTTCGTGACAAACAAGATTGACGAGGAGTTTGATATGACCAAAACGGATAAAATAGACCTGCTTAACCGGTCGATGAAGTATTTTAAAGAGAAGGAAACCTTTGATATGGACGAGTTTACCGACGAAGTTATCAGCAACCCTAAAGCCATTGAATCATTCAAAACATTTAAAAGCCAATACGAGGACGAGTTTGACACCAAGATAAACGACACCTTCGAGATCTCGAACAACGCGGTGAAGAAACAGGCTAAGATTTATAAAAGCGTGCTAAAACTGGATAAGAACTTCCATATCTATATCCATGGCGATAACAAGTTGATTGAGAAAGGTTTTGATGACGAAAAGGCAATGAACTATTATAAGGTGTTTTTTAAGGAAGAGGCTTAATAAGATAGAACCTAGCTATTTTACCGATCAATAAAGGGATTTTCAAGTATTAACGTGTTCTTATATTTCAGAAAGCCTTACAAAATTTATCCATGTAAGACTGATTACAAACTTAACTCCACCTTCTTCCCCGTCTTCACCGCCGCATATATCGCATCAATGATCTTCAAATCTTTTACTGCTTCATTACCATCAACCGGTACCACCGGCTGCTTGCCGTTTAATAAGATATCCGAAAATTCATCCATCTGTACGGTTTGATGCGTAGTAACCGGCTGATTTAACTCACCTTTATGCGTACGTCCTTTTATAGGCCCGTAACCTGTTGACGGCTGCATCTCGGCCCAACCTTTTTCGCCGTTCAGGAAAAATTTATCAAGGTTATTTTGATTATAGGTTGATAAGCAGGATGCCGTCGCCCCACTTGGGAAGCCAAACTGAAACTGGATGGTTTCGTCAACGCCCTCTTTAAATTTCACCGGGTCAGTTTTGGTTTCCTGCGCGGTAACCCAAATAGGTTCTTCCCCGGTCATATAACGTGCACCGTTAATGGCGTAAATACCAATATCCATTAAAGAACCGCCACCTGCCAGTTCTTTATTTAACCGCCATTGTTTAGGGTCGCCAATTTTAAAGCCGCAAAGGCCCCGGAAGAACAAGATCTTACCCAGTTCACCCGCCTTACGCATGCGGATAACCTCGAGCGTATGCGGCTCAAAGTGCATCCGGTAACCTACCAGCAGCTTTACTCCTGCCGCTTTACAGGCATCAACCATTTCCTGCCCCTGCACGGCGTTTAGCGCCATTGGCTTCTCGCATATCACATGCTTACCGGCCTTAGCAACAGCTAAAGCCATATCGTGGTGCAGGCCGTTGGGCGTGGTTATGTATACCGCGTCTATGTCAGGGTTGTTTTTAATTTGATGATAGGTTTGGTAGTTATAGCAGTTTTTAGCAGGGATGCCAAAGCTATCCTGCCAGTCAGTTAACTTTTTAGGTGTGCCGCTTATGGCGCCAACCAGTTTAGCTTTGGTGCAATATTGCATAGCGCCGGCAACCCGGGTGCCATAGCCACCCAGCCCCATTATAGCTACCCGTAATACCGGGCCATCATAAGCTTCGTGCGCTGTATTTTTATTATCGGCCCATAACTTAACCGATGCAAGCTGTAAGGCTATAGTTGATACTCCTAATTTTTGTAAAAATCACGACGTGAGTTCATAATAATATGGTTTAATTAATATTAAAAGTAACTAAATTAAAAAAGGTTTCATCGTAAAATTCCGACACAAAAAAGGCCCCATAATATTGGGGCCTCCGGTTATTTGTTAGTGTAGTATTATTTAAACTGTTCGTTGGTTAACCCGGTATTAGCGGTTGCGTTGTTAACCTTTAATTCAACAGGTACGCCCAATAATATGGTTTTAGTATTATAAGGTATCTTGATACCACCAACTTCGCGATAATCGCCAAACTCTGTCGGCGAGCCGTTGGGTACATCAGAAACCTGCTTTAATTTATAACCGGTTACGGGGTCAAAATAAGCTTTTACCCGTACACCGTCCGGATGTGTAACTACTACCGGGTAGGCAGGCGTATCACCAACTACCCGCAGCGAGTTATCCAAACTCAAACTATAACCTTCTTTGCCATAATCAAGTTCAGGGAAAAACCAAAACGATAAATGGTATTCTTTTGAGATTGCTTCGGATTATTTTTAACCACCGGTTTTGCGCTACCGTACTTACACTATCGCCATTGGCCTTTAAATGCAATACCACATAGTTATTATAGGAGGGCGCAACTGCATTATATTCAAACTTGTCAGGAGATTTATAACGGTTAACCAATTCTATACCTACACCCTGTAAAGTGCCCGCCGCGTTAATGGTCAGGTCTTTTATTGCCCTAACCTTATCTGCACCGCCAATAGCGTTCAGATAATTGCTAATAACAGTTGCCGCGGTAACACCTGTTGGTATTTTAATCCCGCTTAACGCATTATTATCAGGATTAACATCCGGTAACTTATGATCTGGATCAAGCATAACCAAAGTTACTTTTGAAGTTGATTTATATGGAAAGGTCCATTCGCCACCACGCTGCCAAACTTCGGCAGGCAGTTTTACGGTTCCGGTTTTACCGTTTTCTTCTTTTATAAGGACGGTTACCGGCAGCGCCATTTCGCCTAAATTCTCAATAGTTATTAATGAGCCTTTTGATGGGTCGCCCCCGTTATAATCAATTGATTTTACCGACTGATCTAAGGTCATGGTACTCATAAACCATTCGTTCCAGAACCAGCTCAGGTCCTCGCCCGCAGCATTATCCATCGTATGGAAAAAATCCCACGGAGTTGGGTGTTTAAAGGCCCAGCGTTTTATATAAGTTCTGAAGGCGTAGTCGAAACGTTCCTCACCCGGATCTGCTCGCGCAGTATAGTTAAACCAAGGGCAGGTTTGTTATAAGCCGCGTAACCCGTAATCAGGCTGGATCACATCCGGTGTGGTCATTATAGGGTCAGCATCGGGGCTAAACATACTTTTAGCTCCCGCCTGCACGTCGTCTTTCTCATCATACTCGCCTTTGTTAAACACTTTGGTATCAACAGAGTTAATGAAAGTATTAAAACCTTCATCCATCCAGGCAAACTTACGTTCGTTTGATCCTACGATCATCGGGAACCAGTTGTGGCCAAACTCATGATTGGTTACACCCCACAGGCCGCCGGTTTTTGAGGTCCAGCCGCAGAAAACAATACCAGGATATTCCATACCGCCCACTATACCGGCAACGTTGGTTGCAACCGGGTAAGTATATTCAAACCATTGTTGCGAGTAAAGCTCAATACAAGCCTTCACATACTCTGTCGAACGGCCCCGTGCATCGTTACCTTTAACTTCGGCCGGATAAACAGATTGCGCCAGCGCTTTTTTACCGCTTGGCAGGTTAATGCGTGCTGCGTCCCAAACAAATGCTTTTGATGCCGCCCAGGCTACATCGCGGGTTTGTTTACAGAAAAAATGCCAGGTAAGCGTTGGTTTTTGAGGGTATGATTTTGGATTAGCTATATCAGCTTCGTCCCTTATCATTACAGTTTTTTCGCTGCTTTTAGCAGCAGCTAAACGGCTTAACGCAGTTGGCGATAACACTTCGGTTGGGTTTAATAGTTCGCCCGATCCGGTAACTATCAGTCCCGCTGGTGCGGTAATGGTATAATCAATATTACCATATTCCGGTAAAACTCAGATGCACCCATGTATGGGATAGTGTTCCAGCCGCTTATATCATCATAAACTTCCATGCGGGGGAACCATTGTGCAATTTCATAGATCCAACCGGCTTTAGTTTTTAAACGTCCCATGCGGTCGGTACCATACTCGGGCACATCAAACGCGTAATCAACCTTGATATCAATTTTTTACCCCCGCTTTAAGCGAATCCTTTAGCTTGATCTGCATGCGGGTATCCGTAATCAGGTAATTAGCTTTTTCGGCTTTACCGTTGGTGATAATGTAAACGCCTTTTATCTCGTTGCCATTGGTATAACTTTTATTGGTAAAGCGACCACCTGTTACCGGGCTGGTAGCCTGCGCGCGCGAATCTTCGCGGTAGATGTTCTGATCAACCTGCAGCCATAAAAACGGTAAGCCGTCCGGGCTATTATTGGTATAAGTTATAACTGCCGATCCGGTTACCCGGTGTTTGGCGGTATCCAATGTTACATTCAGTTTATAGTCTGCACGGTTTTGCCAGTATTTTGAACTTGGCGCGCCGCCCGCTGTGCGGGTTTGCGTACTGTTTTGCTGGTAAAACAACGGATTAAATACTTTATGCTGATCATACTTTGGCGGAGCAGTTTCGGTAGTTTGTGCTTTTACAGCCGGGCGCTTGCTATTAACGACAGCGCAAAAATAACTTTGTTTACTTTCATGTTAATGGATCAGTGTGATGAGATGATAAAGATATGTTATAGGAATAAATATTCAAAGAGTTGAATAGAAAGGCAGAAAAGAAATCTTATAGTATTTGCGGACAATTGATAAATAAGCATGGCGTTGCCCCCGCCCGTGCTTTCCGCACATACACCTGCAGTTCTCCTAAAGGCAGAAAAGCCATTATCCACGTAAAACCTAAAAAAAATCGCACATCATCAAAACAAATAGCCTTAAAAAGTGTTTAGTTTCCTATACATTACCTATATTAGTAAACGTTATTACAGTATAATCTATCCTTTAAAACAAAATGGCTAAAATTCTTATAATTGATGATGAGCGCGCTATCCGCAGCACGTTGCGCGAGATACTTGAATACGAAGACTACGAAGTTGAAGATGTTGACAACGGAATAGACGGACTTGAGCTAATAGCTAAAAACGACTACGACCTTGTACTATGCGACATAAAAATGAGCCGCATGGATGGCATGGAGGTGCTAAGCGAAGGTTTAGCTATTAAGCCTGATCTGCCTTTCATTATGATATCGGGCCATGGCACGGTTGAAACCGCCGTAGAGGCCAGCAAAAAAGGCGCTTTTGATTTCATCTCAAAACCACCTGATCTTAACCGCTTATTAATTACCGTACGCAACGCCTTAGACCGCGGGAGCCTGGTGGTTGAAACCAAGGTATTAAAACGCAAGGTATCCAAAGTACGCCCAATTTTAGGCGAATCGACCCCCATTGCCAAGATCAAGGAAACCATAGAACGTGTTGCCCCGACTGATGCCCGTGTGCTTATTACAGGTGCTAACGGTGCCGGTAAAGAGCTGGTGGCAAGATGGCTGCACGAGAAGTCAAACCGCAGTAACGCCCCATTGATAGAGGTTAACTGCGCGGCTATCCCGTCGGAGTTGATTGAGAGCGAGTTATTCGGACACGAGAAGGGTTCGTTTACCTCGGCTATTAAACAGCGCATAGGTAAGTTTGAATCAGCATCGGGCGGTACTTTATTTATGGATGAGATTGGCGACATGAGCTTATCCGCGCAAGCGAAAGTATTGCGCGCCCTGCAAGAAAACAAGATAACCCGTGTTGGCGGTGAAAAGGAAATAGATGTTGATGTGCGCGTGGTAGCGGCAACCAACAAGGACCTGCTGAAAGAGATAGAAGCCGGAAACTTCCGTATGGATCTTTACCACCGCCTGAGCGTTATCCTGATTCATGTACCACCACTAACCGAGCGACGTGACGACATTGCGCTGCTTACCCAGAGCTTTTTAGAGGAAATCTGTATGGATTATGGCATGCCGGTAAAAAAGGTGTCAGAAGGCGCTATGGAGGCTTTAAAAGCCCTGCCATGGACAGGTAACATCCGCGAGCTGCGTAACATGGTTGAACGCCTGATCATCCTAAGCGATAAAACTATTACCGAGGACGATGTTAAGGCATTTGCCAACCCATCGGCCCCGGCTGCTGCAAATGCACAACCCGCCGCGCCGCAAACCGACTTTAACCAGTTCAAGAACTTCCGGGATTATAAAGACTTTGCCGAGCGCGAGTACATCAAATTTAAACTCGAAAAGAATAATTGGAACGTATCAAAAACCGCTGATGATATTGATATTCAGCGCAGTCACTTATACAGTAAGATAGAAAAGTACGGATTGAAGCGGGGCGAATAAGATAACCCTGCAAAATCCCGGATGCGGAATATATGCTGTTAAAAACAGAAATATTCCGCATCTTCGTTTTATAATAAACTGAAATCATTAACCAAATACCTCACAACATGAAAAGATTAACCTTATTAATTGCCTTGTTTGTCATTGCCTGCACATCGGCATTCGCGCAGATAACCCGCGAGCAATCTGTAGCCGAATGGAAACGCGCCAAAGCTTACACCAAAGCCTACTTAGATGCTATGCCGGCTGATGGCTACACCTTTAAAGCAACACCCGAAGTACGTACATTCGCTCAGCAGTTTCTGCACCTTGCCGATGCTACGTACTACTTCATTTCGGCCGCAAGCGGCAAGCCAAGCCCCGTTGGTAAAACGTCTGTTGAAAAACAGTAGCGCAAACCAAAGAGGCCACAACCAAAGCGGTTTTGGATAGCTATGATTTTGCCATCGCCACTATTGAAGGTATGACTGATGCTGATTTGCAGCAAATGTCATCGGCAGAAGGCATGAAAGCTACCAAGGGACTGATCCCGGCAAAAGGCTTTGAGCATCAAACTCACCACCGCGGCCAAACTACCATTTACCTGCGTTTAAAAGGCGTAACGCCTCCGGGCGAGATGCTGTTTTAACATAACAATCAAGTGCATAAGAGCCATTCCGTACCACCATTCGGAGTGGCTTTTTGTTATAAACACTTTTATTTAATTTGCATTTGCTAATATTTTTAGCAAATTTGCTGTGTGAATCAAAACTCTGTTGAAGTAAAGACCGAATCGCGGGTACTGTTTATTGATATGGACAGCTACTTTGCCCGATGCGAGCAGCAAGCTAACTACTGGCTGCGCAACCGGCCGGTGGGTGTTTGTGTATATACGGGCAAGTATGGCTGCGTTATTTCTTTGTCGACAGAGGCTAAAGCAAGAGGTTTAAAGGCAGGTATGCGCTTAAACGATGCCATGGCTGCCTGCCCTGACCTGGTGCCCGTAGAGAGCAACCCTGCACGTTATCGCGAGTATCACACAAAGATCATTAACCTGCTGTGCAAATACAGTAAAGATGTGGTTGCCAAAAGCATTGATGAGGCTATAATCAACCTCACTCACTACGACCATCTTGACCCGGTAACTGTAGCTAAGCAAATTAAACGTGATATCCTTGAAAAGGTGGGCGATTGGCTAACCTGCTCGGTAGGCATTGCGCCTAATGCTTTCCTGGCCAAGCTGGCCTCGGTACGCGGCAAAAAGCAGGGCGGCCTGCTGCTCATCACCCATCAAAACATTGACGAGGTACTGCGCCCACTTAAGCTGGGCGATATGCCGGGCATTGGCGCTAACATGAGTTATCGGTTAGAGCGTGCGGGTATAAAAACGCCGCTTGAAATGCGCTATGCAGGCCCTGATAAGCTTAAGCAGATTTTTAAGGGTATTGAAGGCATATACTGGCATTACCGCCTTAACTTTATCGAAACCAACATTGTAGCGCATGATTACCGCGGGATGCAAGCCATGCGGCAGATCTCGAAAGAAAAAGAGAGACGCCTGGCTATATCGATCAGCTGTTTATGACGCTTTGCCTTACACTGGAGAAACGCATGGTGAGCCATAAGTTTTATTGTAAATCGGTAGGGTTTACGGCAAGGTATGAGGATGGCACCCGCTGGGATGATGCCTTTACCGTTACTACCCCAGTGCAGGACGCAATAAGTTTGATGCAAATGATCCGCATAAGGGTTGAGAAGTTTGAAAAGCTGACCGGCTGCTCCCCCATCTTTAATACCGAGATTACCCAGATGCGGGTGGCGGTTACCAATTTTGTAAACAATGGCAATATGCTTTACAGCTTGTTTGAAGATATGGACCGTAAAGAAACAGCACTAAAAACCATGCACGAAATTAAGGACAAATTTGGGTCTGATAAACTCATCCGCGCTATTGAGATGACGGATGGGAAGGTGATAAAAGATGTAATAGGTTTTGGCTCTGTTAAGGATTTAACGGAGCTGGATTATAAGGCCTAACTTTAGTTCAACAACTTTTTTTTCTGAGCGTCATATTCTTCTTTTGTTATGGCGCCCGAATCCATTAGTGCTTTTAGTTTTTTGATCTCATCAGCAACCGAACCTGTGGTTGCGGGTTTAGCACTATCCGGCGTTTTGCAGGGTTTAATTTCGCAGGCCTCAATGGCATCATCAATAAAAACGGTGTAGCGCATCGGTCCGCCCGGGTTTACGCTAAATAGGTATTTATCTACCCCATTTACCTTCATTTTGCGGATATTTTTCACAACGGCTACAGCGTTGGCAAACTCTTTAGGTAAGGAACGTGTACTACGCGGATTAGGTATTATGCCATGATCTTCAAGATATAAAAACGTACCATCGGGTTTGGTGCCCCTGCCCAGTCGTACAGTATCTCCTATTTTGTAAGTAACACCATTTGAGGCCTTGTACTCCGTAACAGTTGAACCACCAAATAAGCCCCGGGCTTTGGTTAGAAATGGAGTAATTATAAGTATTGTGAATAATATTCTTTTCATACGATAGTAAGCGATTTAACCAAGGTAGCTAATTCCGAACAAATATGCCAATTTATCACCCAAAAATCCTATTTTTGCGGCTGAATGAAGCACATACGTAACTTTTGTATAATAGCACATATTGACCACGGTAAAAGTACCCTTGCCGATAGGTTATTAGAGTATACCAACACCATTACCCAACGCGAAAGCCAGGCCCAGTTATTGGACGATATGGACCTTGAGCGCGAGCGCGGCATCACCATAAAAAGCCATGCCATACAAATGGATTATGAGCTTGACGGGCATAAATATGTTCTGAACCTGATCGACACTCCCGGCCACGTGGATTTTCATATGAAGTATCCCGCTCGATAGCAGCCTGCGAGGGAGCATTGCTGATCGTGGACGCGGCGCAGGGTATCCAGGCGCAAACCATATCAAACCTTTATCTGGCTTTGGAGAACGACCTCGGAGATCATCCCGGTGCTAAACAAAATGGACCTGCCCGGCGCTATGCCCGAGGAAGTAAAGGACCAGATTGTTGAGCTGATAGGCTGCAAACGCGAAGATATCTTAGCCGCATCCGGCAAAACCGGTATGGGTGTACATGATATTTTACGCGCCATTATTGAACGCGTCCCCGCCCCTGTCGGCGACCCTGAAGCTCCTTTACAGGCATTGATCTTCGATTCGGTCTATAACTCATTCCGCGGTATCGTGGCTTACTTTAAGGTAGTTAACGGCGAGATCCGTAAAGGCGACCGGGTAAAGTTCTTCGCTACTGAGAAGCAGTACATTGCTGAAGAAGTAGGCACACTTAAATTGAAACAACAGCCTAAAGACGTTATTAAAACCGGCGACGTAGGGTACATCATATCAGGCATCAAGGAATCGCGCGAGGTAAAAGTTGGTGACACCATTACCACCATTAACCGCCCGTGCGAAGTCGGTATACAAGGTTTTGAGGAAGTTAAACCAATGGTATTCGCGGGCATCTACCCTGTTGATACGGATGATTTTGAAGAACTGCGCGAATCAATGGCTAAGCTGCAATTGAATGATGCTTCGCTGGTTTTCGAGCCGGAATCATCAGCTGCTTTAGGCTTTGGTTTCCGTTGCGGTTTCCTGGGCATGCTTCATATGGAGATCATCCGGGGAACGGTTGGAGCGCGAGTTTAATATGACGGTTATTACAACCGTACCCAACGTATCGTACCGGCTTACTCAACTAAAGGCGAAGAGATCGTTGTAAATAACCCTTCTGACCTACCCGACCCGAGTAAAATTGATCGCGTAGAAGAGCCTTATATTAAAGCCACTATCATTACCAAGTCTGACTTTGTTGGCCCGGTGATGTCGCTTTGTATCCAGAAACGTGGTTTCATCAAAAATCAATCCTATCTGACATCAGATCGTGTTGAGTTGGTTTTCGAGATGCCAATGGGCGAGATTGTATTTGATTTCTATGATAAGCTGAAAACCATATCAAAAGGTTATGCGTCGTTTGATTATCACCAGATAGGTTACCGTCCAAGCGACCTGGTGCGTTTGGATATCAAACTAAACTCAGAGCCGGTTGATGCTTTATCGTCACTGATCTTCCGTGGTAACTCTTACGATTTTGGTAAGAAGATCTGCGAGAAGCTGAAGGAGCTTTTACCGCGCCAGCAGTTCGAGATCATTATCCGGGCATCCATAGGTGCCAAGATCATTGCCCGCGAAACTGTAAAAGCTATGCGTAAAGATGTAACGGCCAAATGTTATGGTGGTGATATATCGCGTAAGCGTAAACTATTAGAGAAACAAAAAGCCGGTAAAAAACGCATGCGCCAGGTTGGTAATGTGGAGATACCGCAAAGCGCATTTATGGCGGTTTTGAAACTTGATTAACACTTAGATTTAAGACTATCAAATTTTTATCTCACGTCTCAAATCTCACATCTCATATCTACAATGCAATTACTCGACGGAAAATACGTATCAGAAAAACTTAAAGGTGAAATAGCCCAGCAAGCGGCTGATTATTTGGCTACAAGTGGTCGCAAGCCGCATTTGGTTGCCGTATTGGTTGGCCACGACGGTGGCAGTGAAACCTATGTTGCCAGCAAGATAAAAAACTGTGAGAACGTAGGCTTTAAATCAAGCCTGGTGCGTTATGAAGATACGGTTACCGAAGCAGAACTGCTAAAAAAGTAGAAGAGCTTAATGCTGATGCTGATATTGACGGCATCATCGTACAACTTCCCTTACCCAAACATATTGACCCTGAGAAAGTGACCGAGCGTATTGATTACCGAAAGGATGTTGACGGTTTCCACCCGGTTAATTTGGGACGGATGCAGCGTAATTTGCCATCGTTTATACCCGCTACACCATATGGTATTACTTTAATGCTGAAAGAATACGGCATTGATACTGTTGGTAAACACTGTGTTGTTGTGGGCCGCAGTAACATTGTTGGCTCGCCTATGAGTATCCTAATGGCGCGTAACACTACTCCCGGCAACTGTACGGTAACCATTTGCCATAGCCGCACACCTGACATCAAAAAGTTTACGCTTGACGCCGACATCCTGATAGTAGCCATAGGCAAAAAGAATTTTATTACCGCCGATATGGTGAAGGACGGCGTAGTAGTTATTGACGTAGGCATGAACCGCGAAACATCAACCGTAACCAAATCTGGCTTTAAGCTTTATGGTGATGTTGATTTTGAGAACGTGGCGCCAAAATCATCTTACATAACCCCGGTACCCGGCGGCGTTGGGTTAATGACCATTATCGGGTTACTGAAGAATACGTTAGCTTCGGCTACGAAAGAGGTATATCAATAACAGAGTCTTTTTCTTTTGTCATTCTGAGCGATAGCGAAGAATCCTATAAAATTGACAGATAGCGAACTTGTATTATGTATAAGATCCTTCGCTATCGCTCAGGATGACAACCTTCTTTACGTAAACGCGTTTCTGACCTTCTCAAAAAAGACATTATCCCCACATACACCCCGTCTTCCCGCACTTCAACAGGGTAAATATCCACAAAATCATTCTGGCCGGGCTGCCCTTGCCGGTATGGATATCATAGCTATACCTGTGGAGGGGGCATATCAGCTTGCCATCTTTACACCAGCCACCGCTTAGTTCGCCACCGGCATGCGGACAGGTGGAGCCGAGCGCGTAGATACCGCCATCATAACCAACCAAACAAATGCCTTTGCCGGCTAATTTAACTTTTTTAATAAAAGGCTGGTTTATGGGTTGAAGGTCGGGTACTTTATACCAGGTCATAGCCAGTTAAAAATCGATCTTCAGGTTCATTATCGATGGGTCCTTAATGGCATCGTCCATTGTAGTTATCAGCGTAACCTTGCGCCTGTCGGCGGATAGTATTGCTTTGGAGTTATTCACCTTTTTAACCGGTTTAGCAAAGTTTAACACCACTTTATAAGGCATATCTATTAGCATAGCTTTGGCCATGCTTAATGTGCTTTGGGTTTTCTTTAAAAAAGCGTTAAATTTTACCTTATCAACTATGCGGTAAAATTTATGCGGGGTAACCTCATATTTATAATAATCCTGTCCGGCAACCAACTGCTGCGCATCAAACCCACGGGCCTGGGCACTACTTTTAGTGGCTGCTCCAAATTGGTTACCCATAGGCATTTTCGAGAAATGTTCAAGGTAGTATTGCAGTTCGGCGGCGTTTTTTGCTGAGTGGGTAACACTCATCTTCATGATATTTTTTTGGAGGTCCATTTTTATGGCCGGTTGCTTTTATCGGCCATAGCCAGTTCCTCCTTGGTCAATTTTCGTTCAAGGCTATCAGGCACGGCGGCTAAAAAGCTCATTGTAGTATCCTTCACCAGGTTAAACTGGGCGCTTTGCTTTACAGAATCGGTCATCAGGTTTTTAAAAACTGATATGGCGCGGCCCATATCAAACCCGTAAACTACATTACATGATCCATCCAGCTTAAAGTCATAATGCTCCTCTATATCCACGCATGACGTGAAGCTGAGTATCATTAAAAAGACGATAGATATGTATAGCTTCTTCATTAAATCAAATGTAACTAATTGAGATGAAAGGAAAAAGGTTATAAAGTCATTTAATCTTCAGCGCTATAGCCTACATCCACGCAGTCAAGTCCCTTATTAGCTATCTTTTCAAACCTGCCGGTTTTTTTGTTAGCCCTCCGTGCCTGTAAAATATCGGTATAATGCTCTTTTGCTTTATAGGTTACCATCGCGATAATTTCGTTATCTGTCTTTTCATGTAGTGTGCATGATGACATCAAAACAATCCTCTTTTTGCCCAATTTATTAAGCATGATAGTGTCAAGGAGCTTATATTTTACATTCCCTTTTAACGGAATAATTTTATTGAAAATGATAATAGTATTAACGCCGTTAAATACGCTACTTAAACCATAATGGTCATTCATAGGTTCAATTAGCACACCCTGTTGTTCTTTGTAACCTTTAAATTCGGTCAATTCATTAATAAATCTATATTCACGCCCTATAATATTGTGGCTTGATTGATTTTGTTGCTGAGCTAATGCATCGTTAAAAAAAGCGCGGCAAATGTTAGACATGTCATCATTATTCTCATTTTGCTAAAATACAATCATTAATTAAAGAGATTGTTAACTATCACCTAAATCTCACCTTTTACCTTACAGCTTTAACCTTTCGGCTCAAAAACGTACCTTTGCGCCCTATTATGGCACACCAGGTTCCGGACGACGGCACATTACTTCCTTTAATGGAAGAGTTTTATACGATACAGGGGAGGGATATCATACCGGTAAAGCGGCATATTTTATTCGCCTTGGTGGGTGCGATGTGGGATGCCACTGGTGCGATGTTAAAGAAAGCTGGGACGCCGAGCTCCACCCATTAACCCCTGCCGATAAAATTGTTGAAAATGCCATGCTTTATCCCGGCAAGGCAGTAGTTGTTACCGGCGGCGAACCGCTGATCTATAACCCGGATTACCTGACAGCACAATTACAACAAAAGGGCATTAAAACTTTTATTGAAACATCAGGCGCTTACCCCCTTTCGGGCCATTGGGACTGGATCTGTTTATCGCCTAAAAAGTTTAAGGGCCCTACCTTGCAGGTGGCACAGCATGCTAACGAGTTAAAAGTTATCATCTTCAATAAATCAGACTTTGAATTTGCCGAACATCATGCTACCCTGGTGGGCGAAGGCTGCAAATTATATTTGCAGCCCGAGTGGTCTAAATCAAAAGAAATGACGCCGCTTATCGTTGATTATGTAATGAATAATCCTAAATGGGAAATATCTTTACAAACGCATAAGTATTTAAATATCCCCTAATAGTTTTAACTTAGCGTATAAAACTATTGTATCCTTAAGGATGAGAACTGTACTATTTCTTGTTTTATTTCTTTTTTCAGGTGTATTTGCTTTTGGGCAGGATTCATATTCAACCACCGATAAGGAAGCTATTAAAAACTTCGTAGCAGCCAACCAGGGCGGTTAACGATCACGAATATGACAAGGCCATCGCGTTTTTTCAAAAAGCCATTGATAATGATGCCAAATTCATAGAGGCCCACGCCATGCTGGGCGATATTATGCAAAAGCAACGTAATTTAAAGGGTGCCATAACAGAGTTTAGAAAAGTTATTGCTATTAACCCCGACTATAGCCGTTTGGTATATTCAAAAGTAGCTGATATGGAAGTATCAGAAGCTATGTACCCCGAGGCGCTGGCGCATTTACAAAAGTATTTAAGTATTGCCGGCATAACAGATCAAGGTAAAACTTACGCTCAAAAACTTGTTAAGGATTGCATTTTTGCTATGGAGGCTGTAAAACACCCCATTGCATTTAAACCCATTAATATGGGGCCCAATATCAACACAGCTAATGATGAATATTCGCCGGTATCAACAGCTGATGATAAAACCATCATCTACACCCGCCAGATAGCATTGAATGAGGACTTTTATCAAAGCACCAAGGCAAATAACGAGTGGCAAAAATCTGTTTATTTAAGCGATAGGATCAATACACCAAATTATAATGAAGGGTCTGAATCGATATCACAGGATGGTAAGTTTTTGTTCTTTACAGGCTGTAACCGCCCGGATGGACATGGGCGCTGCGATATTTATGTGACACAAAAAAGGCTGAGGATTGGGGCAAGCCATTCAGCCTAAGCTCGCCGGTTAATACGGGTGGCTGGGAATCGCAACCATCTATCAGTGCCGACGGACGTACCTTATATTTTGTAAGTAACCGTAAAGGCGGTTATGGAGGTTATGATATCTGGAAATCAACCCTGACGGCAAATGGCTGGGGCGAACCGGAAAACCTCGGGGCCAACTGTTAATACAACCTATAACGAGCAATCGCCGTTTATTCACCCGGATGATAGTACGCTTTACTTCTGCTCTAACGGCTGGCCGGGTATGGGCGGACAAGATCTGTTTGTTAGCCGCTTAGCTAAGGATGGCAAATGGCAGGCGCCAAAAACCCGGGCTATCCCATTAATACCAATGGCGACGAAAGCGGGCTAAGCCTTACCGCGAATGGCAGTTATGCCTTTTTCTCATCAAACAAGCTGGATGGCTATGGTGGTTTTGATATTTACACCTTTGAACTACCGGTAGAGCTTCGACCGCATATGGTAACCTACGTAAAAGGTTTTGTAAGCGATGCCAGGACACACCAACCGCTTGAATCGGCAGTGGAGATCATAGCGCTCGATAACAACAAGGCTGTTTACCGGGATTATAGTTCGGTTGAGAAGGGCGATTTCTGGCTACTATTGCCGCGGGCAAAAATTATGGTTTAAATATATCCATGCCGGGTTACCTGTTTTACTCAGAAAACTTCTCGTTAGCCGGACATACCTCAAGCAATCCGTTTAATATTGTGGCATTGCTTGAGCCTATTGAAGTTGGTAATAAAGTGATATTAAAGAACATTTTCTTCGACACCAATAAATATCAGCTGGAAGTTGAATCCAAATCAGAGCTACAAAAACTATTAGAATTTTTAGCGCTGAACCCTACTGTACATATAGAAATATCAGGCCATACAGATAATGTGGGCAATGATGACTTGAACCAGAAGCTTTCAGAGAACCGCGCCAAATCGGTTTACGATTATTTGTTGAGTGGCAAGGTTGATCCCGGGAGGTTAATTTATAAAGGGTATGGTAAGTCACAGCCTATTGCTCCTAATGATAACGATGAGAACCGCGCCAAAAACCGAAGGACAGAGTTTAAGATAACGGCTAAATAAAAAGAGCCTTCAAAATTATTTGAAAGCTCTCTCTTTATATAATATGATATTAGTTTCCTAATTCAGACATAAACTTTATCCGCATCAGTTGTACTTCTTCGCGGGTATAATCATCGCTGCCCAGTTCGGCCAACGCGTCATCTATAGAATCAACCTCGGCTGTGCGGAAGTAATCAAATACCTCTTCCTGTTTATCCTCGTCTATAACCTCATCAATATAATAGTTAAGGTTTAGCTTGGTTCCCGAGTTTACAATGGTTTCTACCTCTTTTAAAACCTCTTCATAGGTTAATCCTTTTGAGGCTGCTATATCATCCAGGTTTAAATGCCTGTCGATATTCTGGATAATAAATACTTTAAGCGCTGATTTGTTGGCTGCGCTCTTGATCACCATATCAATCGGGCGATCGATATCATTATCCTCTACGTATTTAGCTATCAGATCGATAAACGGCGCGCCAAATTTCATGGCCTTACCCGCACCTACACCCGAGATCTGTTTTAACTCGTCCTGGGTGATAGGATAATGCGTACACATTTCCTCTAACGATGGATCCCGGAACAATACAAACGGCGGCAAACCTTTTTGCTTGGCTATTTTCTTGCGCAGGTCTTTCAGCATCTGTAACAGCTGCGTATCTAAAGCCCCTCCTGCTTGTTTAGGGCCGTCTGCATCGTCATCGTCATCAGCTGCTTCTATTACACGGTTAAGTATAAAACGAATACTATGCGGGTTATCTAAAAACGAATGACCCAACTTAGTTAACCTTAGTAAACCATACTGGTCGATATCTTTAGACAGGTAGTTATTCAGTAAAGCCTGGCGCAATAGCGAGTTCCATAAAATTTCGCCGTCATCTTTACCGGTACCATAAAGCGGCAATAAATGGTGCTCATAATTATGGATCTGTTGCGTTTCAACCCCCATCAAAATATTAATGATGTGGTGATCATCAAACTTCTCGCCTATCTGTTTGATCAGGTTTAATGCTTTATGCAATTGCTCCTCGGCGTCAAAATGTGTTTTTGGCGCGCAGCAGTTATCGCACATATTGTTACAGCCGGCTTCGTTAAAGTTCTCGCCAAAGTAGTGTAATAATTGTTTCCGGCGACATACCGACGACTCGGCATAATCAATAACTTCTTTTAATATCTGGGTACCAATTTCGCGTTCAGAAACCGGCTTATCTTTCATGAATTTTTGCAGCTTATCAATATCCTTTTGCGAATAGAAAGCCACACAAACGCCTTCGCCGCCATCACGTCCTGCCCTGCCTGTCTCCTGGTAATAACCTTCCATGCTTTTAGGCACGTCATGGTGAATAACGTAACGCACATCGGGCTTATCTATACCCATACCAAAGGCTATAGTCGCTACAATAACATCCACATCTTCCATCAGGAACTTATCCTGCGTGTCGGCCCGTACTTTGGGGTCGAGCCCGGCATGGTAAGGCAATGCCTTTATGCCGTTTAATGAAAGTGCTTCGGCTACTTCCTCAACCTTTTTACGGCTAAGACAATATACAATGCCGGATTTCCCCGGTTTTGCTTTACGTATTTTACAATCTCTTTTATAACGTTACGCTTCGCACGCACTTCGTAAAACAGATTGGCCCTGTTAAATGATGATTTATAAACCGTGGCATTATTCATCTGCAGGTTTTTCTGGATATCCTGCTGTACTTTTGGCGTGGCTGTAGCGGTTAAAGCTATAATAGGGATATCGTCGCCTATATTGCTGATAACCTGGCGTATCTTACGATATTCGGGCCTGAAATCATGCCCCCACTCTGATATACAATGCGCCTCATCAACTGCCACAAACGACACCGGTTTAAGCGTAAAAAATCGACATTCTCTTGCTTGGTTAATGATTCGGGCGCAACATACAGCAATTTAGTTTTGCCGCTCAGTACATCCTCTTTAACCCTTATTATATCAGCCTTTGTTAAAGACGAATTTAAAAAATGCGCGATGCTGTCCGATCCGCCAAATGCCCTTAACTGGTCAACTTGGTTTTTCATTAAAGCAATAAGCGGCGAAATTACTATAGCAGTACCCTCGCTCATCAGCGCGGGCAATTGGTAACACATGGATTTACCACCACCTGTAGGCATAATAACGAAGGTATCGTTACCGGCCAAAATGTTGGTTATAATCGCTTCTTGCTCCCCCTTGAAATTATCGAACCCGAAAAAGTTCTGCAGGTTATCAAAAAGCGACTTCTTTGTTTCTATCATTATTTTACTGGTAGATGTTGTTTTAAAAGTTTAAAGTAACAAAAATTTATGAATAAACGATAGATTTACTTAAAAATTTTATACTCAAATGATTATTCGTACGAAAACAATTTGTTTATTTATTCTTTTATATGGTGTGACACTTTAAGCTATTTATTATTTAGTATTGATTAACGATTATTTAACAGATAAATACCCACATTTGCGATAGTTATACCAAACTATATTTCTACAATTTAACAATGAATAAAAACTATTATGCCATTATTATGGCAGGCGGTATTGGAAGCCGTTTTTGGCCAATAAGCCGCACCTCGCACCCAAAACAATTTATTGACATATTAGGAACCGGCAAAACGCTGATACAACAAACGTATGACCGCTTTTTAAAAGTATGCCCTAAAGAGAATATTTTTGTGGTAACCAATGAAAGTTATACAGATTTGGTTAACGCGCAGTTACCTGACATGGCCAGCAACCAGATCCTGACAGAGCCGGTTATGCGTAATACAGCCCCGTGCATAGCTTATGGCTGTTTTAAGATACAAAGCATCAACCCCGACGCTGCGATTGTTGTAGCGCCCTCTGATCATCTGATATTAGATGAGCCGAGGATTGTTGCCACCATAGAAAAATCTTTACAAACAGCAACCAAGCACCAATGCCTTGTAACTTTGGGTATAAAGCCATCAAGGCCCGATACCGGTTATGGTTATATCCAGTATACCGACAATGTTATTGACAGCGATTTTCATAAAGTAAAAACCTTTACCGAAAAGCCTACACTTGAAATAGCCAAAACTTTTTTACAAAGCGGCGATTTTTTATGGAACGCGGGGATATTTATATGGTCGGCTAAAGCTATTGTTAGTGCGTTTGAGCAGCACCTGCCCGACATGAACGATATTTTTGCCGAAGCACGCCCACACTATAACACCGACAGCGAACGCACCCACGTAAACAACGCTTACCTGCAATGCACCAATATATCTATTGATTATGGTATTATGGAAAAGGCTGACAACGTATACGTGCTGCCGTCAGAATTTGGATGGTCTGACACGGGTACCGGGCATCAATTTATGACCTGGCCGATAAAGATTATGTGGGCAACGCTGTTATCCCTTCAGAAAAAGTGATCATGTACGATTCATCAAACTGCATGGTTAACATGCCTGATGATAAACTGGTTATTTTACAGGGACTACATGATTACATTGTAGTAGAATCAAACAATACGCTATTGATCTGCCCGCGCGACCGGGGAACAAAACGTTAAAAAGGTTGTGGCTGATGTAAAGGCACAGTTTGGGACGAAATATATTTAATATTAGTGATTAGAGATTGGTTGATTAGAGATTAGTTCTTTTTGATACCTTTTAAACAAAAGGCGCCTGATTACAGGCGCTTTTTGTTTAAAAAAATTATTTTTATAAATTTAATCAACTAATCATCACAATTAACCCCATAAATTATGAACTCTTCATTAGTTAACTGGCCCGCTGTATTGGTAGCGGCATTATCAGCCTTCGCCATTGGCGGCGTATGGTACAATCCAAAAGTATTTGGCACAGCCTGGATGGTGGATAGCAAACTCTCGCAGGAAGAAATTCAAAAATCAAACATGGCTAAAACGTTTGGTTTTACGGCCTTGTTTGCAGTAATATCCTCTGCTAACTTAGCCGCGTTTTTAGCCGACCCAAAAACAGACCTTGCACGGGGCGCAACCGCTGGCTTTTTAGCCGGGATATGGACATTTGGCGCTATAGCAACCCACAGTTTATTTGAAATGAAAAGCTGGCGCCATATTTTTATTAATGGCTTGTATAGCATGGTATCGCTAACCATCATGGGTGCGATATTAGGGGCGTGGCGATAACTTTATTGTCATTCTGAGCATAGCGAAGAATCTGCCGCCCGTCGATTGCAAAGTTTACAGATTCTTCGCTATGCTCAGAATGACAATGTACATTATTCTATTTTTACCTTTCTATCAGCTAATAAATTAAACTGGCATTCTCTGCCTAATAGCCTCATACAATATAACCGCCGTAGCCACTGACACGTTCAACGATTCTATCTCGCCATACATTGGTATCTTGGCCAAATGGTCGGCAATGCGAATAATATCATTACGCACACCGTCCTCTTCCGATCCCATTACAATGGCTGTTGGCGCGGTGTAATCGGGTTTATAAATAAATTCTTTGGTTTTTTCTGTACAACAAACCAGTTGCAAACCTGATTCCTGCAGGAATTTTACCGTTTGCATAAAGTTATCGTGGCGGCATACGGGAATTTTGTACAACGCCCCTGCCGAGGTTTTAATAGCATCAGGGTTAATCTGTGCCGAACCTTTGGCCGGCACTACAATGGCATGTACGCCGCTGCATTCGGCTGTACGGGCTATAGCGCCCATGTTACGTACGTCGGTAATAGAGTCAAGCACCAAAATCAGCGGCACCTCTCCTTTCTCAAAGATCTGCGGGATGATGTCCTCTATCTTTTGGTAAGTTATCGGCGATATAAAAGCGATAACCCCTGGTGATTTTTCATGGTGATACGGTTAAGCTTTTCCACCGGCACCTGTTGGGCTATTATCTGGTACTCGGCCAGTAACTCTTTAAGCTCTGTAAGCAAACCACCACCAATACCACGCTGTATGTATAATGATTCAATTTCTTTACCTGCCTTAATGGCCTCAATAACCGCGCGGATACCAAAAACTACCTGGTTACTTTCGCGGGGTTCCCTGTTATTATTATACATTTTACAATCAAATTAAGGGTGCAAAAATAGCCATATTAATTAACTTTGTACCGCAGGGCGATGATGCTGTTTTTGATTTATAAGTTTTCGGTTCAATTACCCAAATTATTTTATTAACAACACTAAAATCACGACACTTTACAGCTAAAATTTATATTTCCCAACAATCGGCTGTTAATAACAAGTGGCTAAATTTTACTGTTTTGGGCGTTTTGCCTTTTGTAAAAAAAAGATGTCAACGGTGGATAAATACGCCAATATTTAGTATATTTTTGAACCAATGAACTTTGAGAACGACAACCCAAATTACAAGCCGAATACAAGCGATAAACGTAGCCGGATTACTAACCCTACCCCTTACACCGGGCTGGGTAAATTACCCCCACAGGCAACCGATCTGGAGGAAGCTGTGCTTGGTGCATTAATGCTGGAGAAAGATGCGCTTTCGTCAGTTATTGATATTTTAAAACCCGAGGTTTTTACAGGGACAATCACCAGAAAATATTTAAGGCGATACAATACCTGTTCGAAAAACATCACCGGTTGATATCCTGACCGTTACTTCGCAATTGCGCAGCCAGGGCGAACTGGAAATGATAGGCGGTGCTTATTATATTACCGAACTAACCAATCGTGTGGCATCGGCAGCGAATATTGAGTTCCATGCCCGTATCATCATTCAAAAATTCATTCAGCGCGAGCTGATCCGAATCTCAACAGAGATCATTAACAGCGCGTACGAAGACACTACAGATGTTTTGGACCTGTTAGATAAGGCAGAGAAGAACCTGTTTGATATCGCCCAAAACAACCTTCGTCGCGACTCGCGTAAGATGGATGACCTGTTGCACGAGACCTTAAAAGAAATTGAAGCATTAAAAGATAAAAAGGACGGCCTGACCGGTGTGGCTTCAGGATTTACCGATCTTGACCGCATGACCTCGGGCTGGCAAAAATCCGACCTGGTTATTATTGCGGCCCGCCCTGCAATGGGTAAAACGGCTTTCGTACTAACCTGCGCCCGTAACGCCGCGGTTGATTTTGAAAAGCCGGTTGTCGTATTCTCTTTAGAGATGTCATCTGTTCAGTTGGTTAATCGTCTGGTATCCGGCGAGACAGAGATCGAGCAGGAAAAGATCCGTAAGGGAACTTTAGAAGAATGGGAATGGCAACAGATCCACTCTAAAATTGGCCGCCCGGAGCAAGCACCATTAATTATTGACGATACCCCTGCCCTCAATATATTCGAGTTCCGCGCCAAGTGCCGCCGTTTAAAATCGCAGCATGATATCCAGCTGATCATCATTGACTACCTGCAGTTAATGCAAGGCAAGTCGGCCGATGGCAAAGGTGGCGGTAACCGCGAGCAGGAAATTGGTAGTATATCCCGTGCGCTAAAATCAGTAGCAAAAGAATTAAACGTGCCGGTAATTGCCCTGTCGCAATTAAGCCGTGCGGTCGAGAGTCGCCCCGTGCTTCCAAACGCCCAATGCTTTCGGATTTACGTGAGTCTGGCTCTATTGAGCAGGATGCGGATATGGTATTGTTCCTTTATCGCCCTGAATACTACGGCCTGGATGTGGATGAAGACAATAACCCAACCAAAGGTGTGGGCGAGGTTATTATAGCCAAGCACCGTAACGGCGAAACAGGTATTGTACGCCTGAAATTCGTAGGTAAATATGTGAAGTTTACAGATTTAGATACCAGCGACAGTTTCCCTGCACCGGGAGCGGCTTTCGCAGGCTTAAACCCGTCAACCGATTTTGACAAGCCAAGCAACTTTATTATCCGCCCGTCACGGATGGATGATATTGATGATGAGCCGCCGTTTTAATTAATACCCCAATTAAAATATCAACCCCAACACCACCCCGATAACTATAACTATCGGGGTTTTTATTTTGGTAAGCTGCAACAACAGGAAAGTGCTTATCATAATTAAATAAGCCATCCAGTTACCGCCGAAAGGCTGCACCAGTAAAATAAATGCGGTAGCCATAAAACCTACCGCTACCGCGTTTATGCCGCTAAGCGAGTTTTTTATACGGCTAATTTTCTTCAGGTCATCCCAAAACGGAACGATGAAAAGGATCAATATTATTCCCGGCGAGTTAATACCGATAACGGCAATCGCGCTGCCTAATACTTCGCCGCCTATTCCGTATCCTTTATTGCCTAAGGTTATCCCACCTAAAAAAGAAGTAAAAGAAAACGTTGGCCCCGGCAATGCCTGTTGCAAAGCATATCCCGATAAAAACTCCGAACTGCTTAAATAATGCTTTACCTCAACAAACTCGGTGTACATTAACGGAACCAGCACCGGCCGCCACCATGTATCAATATACCGTTACGATAAAAGTTCTCAAACAAACGTATGGGCAAACTAAATGGCGATGTTTTGTTAACCAACGCACCCAAAGCGGCGAAAGCCAGCAGCACCCCAATAAAGTAAGCAGCCTTGTTAGGGTTTACATTAGCGAAGAGTTTGGTGCGCAGCTCGGTTTCTTTAGGAGAGCTTTCTAAGGCGGATGATACGATCCCTCCCAACAATATCAATATCGGGAAAGCATAAGCGTTTTGAAGGATAAGGGTAACGATCAACGATCCTATAGCTAACATGGTGCTTACCTTTGTCTTTAAAAACCGGTTAGCAAAAGTATAGGTCGCGTAAGCTACAATACCTACTGCCATTGGATGAATGAAACGTAAAACACCCGCAACCTTGCCATGGTCTGCAAACATTTTGTAACTGATTGCCGCCAGCACATGATAGCTGCCGATGGTAAGATCCAAAGTAAGAAAGTAACTATAGCCAGCCAGGTGCCACCAACCTTCCAGGCAATACCCACCAAGGTTTGGGTGGATGACGGGCCAGTAAAACTTGTGCCGGGGCATTCAACTCCATTAATTCTTCCTCGGTAATGTACTGGCGTTTTTGTACAAACTCGCGCAGCATAATTGCGATATGCCCCTGCGGGCCTCCAAACGCACTTAGTGTATACAAAAAAGCATCACTTAAAAAAGCAGCTGGCGTTTTTTCATATTGCCACAGCCCCCTTTAAATCTCCCCGGTTGGGGAGACTTTGAATAATAAAACCTTTAAAAAGCCTTCCCTACCGAAGAGGGTTGGGTGGGGTCTAATAATCATCGTCATCATCATAACCTATAGCCTCACGGTAAACTGCCTGCAACTCATTAAAAGCATGATTATCGCGCTTGGCTTTGGTAATTTCCATGCCTTTTTCGTAAACTTTTACAGCGTCGTCTGTACGGTTAAGTGCTTCGTAAAGCTTGCCCAAATGGTAGTAAGTTCCCGAGTATTGCGGGTGATTGTTTACCAGGTCCTCATAATATTCTAAAGCTTTATCCACCTGATTTAAACGGAGATACTCTGTTGCCAGCGCATATTTTAAAAACTCGTCATTGGGTTCGTTCTTTATAAATTCCAGCAGCTTCTCTAATCTGTTTATCTCCATTTTTATACGCTATGTTTTTTAACTAAATTTGTAAAAACCTATTTTCTATGAAAGTACTTGTGTGCATTAGTAACGTTCCTGACACCACCACAAAAATAACTTTTACTGATAACAACACGCAATTTAATACAAACGGCGTGCAATTCATTTTAAACCCTTATGATGAAATAGCCCTTGCACGTGCTATAGAATTAACCGAGGGCAATGGCGGAACAGTAACCGTAATAAACGTGGGTGATACCGGAACTGAAGCCACCATACGTAAAGCTTTGGCCATTGGCGCTACCGACGCGGTACGCATAAACGGCAAGCCACATGATGCCCGGTATGTGGCTTATCAAATTGCACAATATGTAAAAGCTAACCCATTCGACCTGATATTAACCGGGCGTGAGTCGATAGATTATAACGGATCAAAAGTTGCCGGAATGCTGGGCGAATTGCTTGATCTGCCATCTGTCTCCATCATCAAAAGGCTGGATATCGACGGTGATAAAGCCACGGTTGAGCGCGAGATTGAAGGCGGTAAAGAATTATTAACTATACCCCTGCCGTTTGTAGCCGGTGCTGCCGAAGGTGTTGCCGAACCTAAGATCCCAAATATGCGCGGCATTATGTCGGCACGTACTAAACCCCGGTGGTTGTTGAGCCTGTTGAAGTACAAACAAATTCAGAAATTATCAGTTATGAAACACCGGCCCCACGCGGACAGGTAAAACTGGTTGCCGCCGATGACGCTGCCAAACTAGTTGAATTGCTGCATACCGAAGCGAAGGTTATATAATTATTAATAAACAAACTATGTCAGTTTTAATATATGCGGAAAACGCGGATGGCAAATTCAAAAAATCAACTTTTGAAGCTGTAAGCTATGCCCGCGCTATTGCCGATCAGAATAATACTACGCTTACCGCCATTTCTATAGGCGATGTTAGCGCCGATGATTTAAATAGTCTTGCAAAATACGGCGCTGATAAAATATTAAATGTAGCTAACACGCAGTTAAAAAACTTTGTTAACCAGGCTTACGCAGCTGTAATAGCCGAAGGTGCTAAGAAAGAAGGTGCTGATGTTGTGGTGTTATCCAACTCGTTTTCGGGCAGAGGATTAGCACCACGTTTAGGTGTAAAATTAGATGCGGGTGTGGTTGATGGTGCAGTTGCTTTGCCGGAGCAAAACGGTGGTAATTTAACCGTTAAAAAACAGCGTTCTCAGGTAAAGCTTTTGCGACGGTTCAATTAACATCAGCCAATAAAGTTATAGCGCTTATACCAAACTCCTACAAAATAGTTGAGAGCCCCAAACCGGCAAAAGTTGAAGATTTTAACGTCGAAACAAAACCCTCGGATTTTAAGACGATGTTGAAGGAGATCGTTCGATCGACAGATAAAGTTTCATTACCCGATGCGGAGATCGTTGTATCAGGTGGCCGCGGCTTAAAGGGGCCCGAAAATTGGGGCATGATTGAAGAACTTGCTGACCTGCTGGGCGCTGCCACCGCGTGCTCAAAACCCGTATCAGACGCCGGCTGGAGACCGCATAGCGAGCATGTTGGACAAACCGGTATTGCTGTCAGCCCAAATTTGTATATTGCAATAGGAATTTCGGGCGCTATACAGCATTTGGCGGGTATAAGCTCATCAAAAGTAATTGTGGTGATAAACAAAGATGCAGAAGCGCCATTTTTTAAAGTGGCCGATTATGGCATTGTTGGCGATGCCTTTGAAGTGGTACCAAAATTGATAAACGCTATTAAAGAACATAAAGCCTTGGCATAAGGATTTGTTGCGATGGGTAATAACATGAAAAAATAAAGCTTGATATCGTTGGCTTGTCTTACAGCCAAACACAATCGGGCGCGTATGCATTGGTTTTAGGCGAAGTAAGCGGCCGCCGCAGGCTACCCATTATTATAGGTAGTTTTGAGGCTCAGGCTATCGCTATTGAAATAGAAAAAATGACCCCAAGCAGGCCATTAACGCACGACCTGTTTAAGAGCTTTGCCGAAGCATATCATATCATGGTACAGGAGGTTGTGATTTACAACCCGGTAGATGGAATTTTCTATTCAAAACTGATATGCAGCGATGGTAAGAAGGTAATGGAGATAGATGCCCGCACATCCGACGCTATTGCGATAGCGGTAAGATTTGAATGCCCAATTTTCACCTATGAGTTTATCCTTTCAAGCGCGGGGATTGTAATAGAGGGTAATGATTTTGTTTACCTTGAAAACATTACAGAAACACCCGAAGAAATAACACCGGTTACTTCAGCAACTGCAGGGTTCGCCTCGTTGAGCACAGATGAGTTAAAAACCAAACTACAGGAGGCCATCAGCGAAGAATCATACGAGAAAGCGGCCAAGATCCGCGATGAGTTAAACAGAAGGAAAGCTTCTTAATATTGGATTGCGAATGTTGAATTTCGGATTTAATATATGAAAAACGCACTGTTAATATTCATTGCTTTAGTTTGCCTTACTGCCTGTAATTCACACAGCGATAAAAAAACCGCCTGGACAAAGGAGTATGAAAACAAGCTATATAAGCAAATTGACGATGCTGCTAAACCGAGGATCCCTGATGAAAACAAGCGATCGGAATTAGTAGTATATACACTTAAACGTTTAAAACAAGCATTACCAAACGGTTTGGAATCCGTATCGAATGATAGCCTTCAATCAATAAGTGCTAAAATTGGGGCCGACTACAGTTCTACGCACAAATATGCTGCTATCGGTGTAAGATCTTTTGTTAAGTGGACACCTAAGGTTGAACAAGCTATCAAAGAATATATCTTAAGGGATAAGCCAAAGGATGGCGATAAACTTTATAATTGTGTCTTATTAAAAATCAAGAAAGCTTACCCCGACTCATTAGCGGTTCCCTTTGACCGCGATTTGCTCCTAAAATTTGCCAAAGAGTGCAGTTCAGGAGCTAACTGATCTCTAATCATCAAATAACTAATCACCCCCTTTTCCATTTCACATAAAATTCATTACTTTCAGGCTTTATTTTTAACTGATCGTAATTAATTTAACCCGGCTGTATGAATATTAAGTTTCGCCTGATATTAATGAATTTTATGCAATTTTTTATATGGGGGCCTGGCTGCTTACCATAGGTGCATATTGGTTTCAAAACAAACAATGGTCGGGCGCACAATTTGGGGTGATATTCTCTACCATGGGTATCTCGGCCATTTTTATGCCGGCCATTACCGGTATAATTTCAGACAAATTCATTAATGCCGAAAAGTTATATGGCACCATGCATATCCTGGGTGCTTGTGTGCTTTTTTCATTACCGCTGGTAACTAATCCTACCACTTTTTTTTGGGTCATGTTGTTGAATATGATCTTCTACATGCCAACCTTATCCTTATCTATAACTGTAGCTTATTCGGCATTAAAAAACAGTAATATTGATATTGTTAAAGAGTACCCACCCATCCGCATATGGGGCACTATTGGGTTTATTGTAGCTTTGTGGACCGTTAGCCTAACGCATAACGAAACGTCATCCAATCAATTCTATATCGCGTCGGCCGTATCGTTAACCTTGGGAATTTATTCATTCACCTTACCAAAATGCCCGCCGTTATTAAATAAGGTTGATAATAAAACCTTTGCGAGCTCATTAGGATTAAATGCTTTTGCTTTATTTAAAACGTCAAAGTTTGCTATATTTTTCGCATTTTCTTTACTGTTAGGCGCCGCCCTGCAACTTACCAACGCATACGGCGATACTTATATCCACGATTTTAAAAACATCCCTGCCTATTCAGACACGATCGCGGTAAAATATCCGGCAATTATTATGTCGATATCACAGATCTCAGAGACGCTTTTTATTCTTGCTATCCCTTTCTTCCTGCGCAGATTTGGTATAAAATACGTAATGCTGTTTAGCATGCTGGCCTGGGTATTGCGTTTTGGTTTATTTGCGTTTGGCAACCCTGCTGAGGGTTTATGGATGATTATACTATCATGTATAGTGTATGGCATGGCGTTTGATTTCTTTAACATTTCAGGCTCGTTATTCGTAGAAACACAAACTACACCCGAAATAAGAGGCAGCGCGCAAGGTTTATTTATGATGATGGTTAACGGCTTCGGCGCTTTGTTTGGCAGCTTTGCAAGCGGCGTTATCATTGATAAGTTTTTTACCATGAGCAATCAAAGTAAAGACTGGCATGGCATATGGCTTTGTTTTGCGGTTTATGCCCTGGTTATTGCCGTTATCTTCCCGTTTGTGTTTAGATATAAACATAATGCAGCTTTAGAACGTGCAATACAAAACGTACAACATTAATATTTTTTTGAATCGACCTACTTTTCATTAACTGATGAAAAACATTATCGCAAAGAAAACGACTGTGCAAACTGTGGGACAGAACTACAGGGCAAATTTTGCCATGCGTGCGGGCAGGAAAACCTGGAGCTGAAGGAAAACTTTGGCCACATGATGAACCATGCTATAAGCGACTATTTCCATTTTGACCACCAGTTCTTTCATACTTTAAAGCCGTTATTATTCAAGCCCGGCAAACTCACCAACGAGTATATGGCCGGCAAACGGGTACAATACCTGCACCCTGTAAAAATGTACATCTTTATTAGTTTGGTATACTTTTTACTGCTGTTTCAAAGCGGATTTGAGCCTGTAAAAGTTAACCAGACACACAACGGAAAACCAACTAAAAAAGAAATTGCCGCTAATGCTAAAGAGTTAGATAAAGTCCTAAAAGACCCTAACGTACCCGGCTTTGCAAAAAAATTGGTGGCTAAAGAGAAAGCGAAGCTTGACACTTCAGGAAAAGGGATTGTTAAAATTACTGAAAGTGACGATATCGACATTGATGACTCTGGAGTACACGGTAAAATTACCCGCTTACCGTGGTTCAAGCCGGGATTCTACTTATGAAGCATACCTGACTAAACAGCAGAAAATGCCGGCTGATGAGCGCGATGGATTTTTAATGAGGATATATAATAAAAAGGCATTTCATTACCGGGAAAAATATGGCGAACGGGCCAAAGAAGTTTTTTTTTGATGAGATAAAACATAACATCCCTAAGATGATGTTTTTATTGCTGCCTTTGTGCGCCATTATTTTCAGAGTTACTTTTTGGCGCAACAAAAAATTTTATGTTGAGCACCTGATATTTACTTTTCACCTGCATTGCTTTATTTTTTTATACCTGGCTATTATTATGATCCTGCAGATGGTAATACCCAAAACCCGGGGAATAGAAGGCTGGCTTAGCTTTGCAGGGTTTTTAGGTATAAACTGGTACATATACCGTGCGCTCCGCGTGTTTTATAATCGCAGCCGCTGGCGTACAATAAGCAAAATGATAGGCGCAAGTTTTATGTACCTGCTGATGTTTTCAATCTGTATAACAATTGTTTCTATACTAACCGCACTTGCAATATAGCGCGATAGATTAAAACAACTTATAAGCTAACGAAAGATTAAACAGGTTGATTTTGGTTGAGCCTGTACCGTAATCTTGTTTAGTTAGGCCGGCCTCATAACGCAAGTCGACAGATAAGCTGCGAATGTCAATACCGGTGCCCACCTGCCATGCATAATTTTGGTTTTTATAATTTAAAGAAGTTATACTACTTACCGCTGACCCGTAGTTTTGATCTTTATTAATAGCAAATGATACCAATGGACCGGTATAAAACCCGGCACCGAAGCCAAACGCGCCAATTTTGCCGCCTACCAATAACGGTACATCAACGCTGGTAAATTTACGCTCTATACCATCAACAGTAACGTTTTTACCGGTTACATATGCTTCGGGCTGGAAATTAAAGCCAAGCGCCCCAAACCGTGCCCAGATACCGCCAAGATAGCCCGCGTTATTACTGCTGGCAAATGTGCCGCTTTTTGAAATACTGGTTAAATTCATCCCCCTTTAAGCCCGAATTGAAAGCTTGGGATGATTTGTGCTTTGGTTATAGCTATAGATGTTATGCAAATGGTTAGGGTAAATAGTAGCTTTTTCATGGTTGTGGGATTTATAATTTTTCAAAACTAAATAAAAAATGCTGTCGTTTCGAAGCGTAGCGAGAACTTCTCTCTTGAGCGATAGCGAAAAAATCTTATAAGCTATAACAGATTATATGCCTGGCGTATAAGATTCCTCCTCGTACCTCGTTCGGAATGACAAAAAAGCGGGGTTTTTAGGTTTGTATTACCCCCACATTAAATGCCTTCTCAATAGGTGCATGGTTTGCTGCTTCAATACCCATTGATATAATGGTGCGTGTTTCCAATGGATCAACAATACCGTCAATCCAGAGGCGAGCCGCTGCATAATAGGGTGTGGTTTGCGCGTTATACCTGTCAGTAGTTACCTTTAATAGTTCGGCTTCTTTCTGTTCATCCACATCCTCGCCACGAGTCTTCATACCGGCTGCCTGCATTTGTACCAGTGTTTTAGCAGCTTGTGATGCACCCATTACCGCTATTTTAGCTGATGGCCGTGGCATAGATCAGCCGGGGATCATACGCCTTACCGCACATGGCATAATTGCCTGCGCCGTACGAATTACCTATAATAAACGTAAATTTAGGGACTACCGAATTGGCTACCGCGTTAACCATTTTAGCACCATCTTTTATAATCCCGCCCTGCTCTGACCGGCTGCCGACCATAAACCCGGTGACATCCTGTAAAAACACCAGCGGTATTTTCTTTTGATTGCAATTCATAATAAAGCGGGTTGCTTTGTCTGCCGAATCAGAATAGATTACGCCGCCAAACTGCATCTCGCTTTTTTGATTTGATGACTTTACGCTGGTTGGCAACAATACCAACCGCCCAGCCATCAACCCTGCCTAATCCGCAGATGATGGATTGTCCGTAACCCTCTTTGTATTCTTCAAATTCCGAATTATCTAACAAGCGCAAAACTATCTCACGCATATCATAAGCCTTCTCGCGGTTGTCGGGCAATATGCCATAGATATCTTTCATATCCAGTTTAGGTGAGGCCGATTTTATGCGATCAAATCCTGCTTTGGTATAATCACCGGTCATGCTCATGATCTTACGGATAGAATCAAGCGCAGCCTTATCATTAGGCTGTTTGTAATCGGTAACGCCTGATATTTCGCAATGCGTTGTAGCGCCGCCTAAAGTTTCATTATCAATATCCTCGCCTATGGCGGATTTTACCAGATACGATCCCGCCAGAAAACAGAACCCGTGCCCTCTACTATCATGGCTTCATCGCTCATAATTGGCAAGTATGCACCACCGGCAACACATGAACCCATAATGGCCGAGATCTGGATGATACCCATACTGCTCATTAAAGCATTGTTGCGAAATATGCGGCCAAAGTGCTCTTTATCCGGGAAGATCTCATCCTGTAAAGGCAAATAAACGCCTGCCGAATCAACCAGGTAAATAATAGGCAGCCGATTTTCCATGGCTATTTCCTGCGCACGCAAATTCTTCTTAGCGGTTATCGGGAACCACGCTCCTGCTTTAACCGTAGCATCATTGGCAACAATTACACATTGCCTGCCCGATACATAACCAATACCTGTTATTACCCCACCCGAAGGGCAGCCGCCATGCTCGCTGTACATATCCTCGCCTGCAAACGCGCCAATTTCCAGCCAGTTGCTATTCTTATCAATCAGGTAAGTCACCCGCTCACGGGCCAGCATCTTACCTTTTTCTTTTTGTTTGGCCGCGGCTTTTTCGCCGCCGCCCCGGTATATTTTTTTAGCCGGGTAGTTACATCAAACGCCAGTTGCTTGTTAACATCTTCGTTTTTATTGAATTCGATATCCATAAAACAGGTTTATTCGGAAAAATACAATTTAGGTAAAAAACGATTGGTAGCTCGTTTTTAATGATCCAAACAAAAAACGTATTTGTAACTTTTTTGTTGCAAAAAGTTTAGAAATGCAACTAAGCTTATGCGGATTCGTATAACCAGTATCTAAACCCCTAATCCATGATAATTCTAACAATAGCTTATTTGTGTAAACGCTTTAATGTATTACGGCGTAGTTAGCGTTTGGTTTTAAACCATTAAATACTGCGTCAATGCTATATGACTGTGCCTGACTCAGGCATAGTCATTAATAAAATTCACTTTATTTTTTAAGAGAGATTTCTATTCTTGAACCAAACCTCATCCGGCTCAATTTTTACATTTTCCATCAGGTCCACCAACTCAATAGCATCTGTCGATGTGATGACCAACTGGCGGTTTACAGGTTTAAGGAAACGCTGCTCAACCATTACGTCCATTTGTTTTAACAGGTTATCGTAAAAGCCGTTAACATTTAATACACCTACCGGGTGGTGGTGCAGGCCCAGCTGCAGCCAGGTTAATACTTCAAAAAATTCTTCGAGGGTACCAAATCCACCGGCAGCATAATAATGCCATCGCAAAGATCGTTCATCATTTGCTTGCGTTGGTGCATATTCCCCACAATATGCATTTCGGTTAAGCCGGTATGGCCAACCTCTTTATCCATCAAAAATCCGGGGATAACGCCGATAGCTTTACCGCCACGTGTTAATACGGCATCAGCTATCAGGCCCATTACGCCTACCTTTCCACCACCAAAGACAAGGGTGATGTCTTTACTCACCATCACCTCGGCCAGTAGTTCGACTGCTTCCTTTAATACCGGATCGCCATTGTAATTGGCCCCGCAGAATACGCAGATGGATTTCATGTATGAATTATTGATTTATTGAATTACTGAATTATAGCCTTATAGTATTATCAAATCAATCAATAATTCCATAAGTTAATAAATCAGTAATTAACGGGTATAATTCGGTGCTTCCTTAGTTATCGTTATATCATGCGGGTGCGACTCGCGGATACCGGAGGCTGTTATACGTACAAATTTGGCTTGCTGCAGCGCCTCAATATCTTTGGCACCACAATAACCCATACTGGCACGAAGTCCGCCTACAAACTGGTATATCACTTCTGACAACGTCCCTTTATAAGGCACACGGCCCACAATGCCTTCGGGCACTAATTTCTTAATATCATCCTCTACATCCTCGAAGTAACGGTCTTTTGATCCCTGCTCCATCGCTTCTATCGAACCCATACCACGGTATGATTTAAAACGGCGGCCTTCATAAATAATGCTCTCGCCCGGCGATTCTTCAACGCCTGCGAATAATGAGCCTGCCATGATCGTTCCTGCACCAGCTGCAATAGCCTTGGCAATGTCGCCGGTGTGTTTAATACCACCGTCGGCAATAACAGGAACGCCTGTGCCCTTCAACGCCTTAGCACACTCAAAAACTGCATATAACTGCGGAACGCCCACACCTGCAATAATGCGGGTAGTACAAATAGAACCCGGGCCTATACCAACTTTCACACCATCGGCACCGGCATCGGCAAGGGCTTTTGCGCCATCGCCGGTAGCTACGTTGCCTGCAATAACCTGCAGATTAGGGTACTTTGCTTTAACTTCTTTTAATTTATCAATAACACCTTTTGAGTGTCCATGCGCGGTGTCAATGGCGATAACATCAACGCCGGCCTTTACCAGGCATCTACCCTGTCCATAGTATCGGCAGTAACGCCAACAGCGGCACCTACGCGTAAACGGCCGTGCTCGTCTTTACAGGCATTAGGGAAGTTTTTGAATTTCTGGATATCTTTAAAAGTGATCAGACCGATCAATATACCGTCTTTATCAACTACCGGTAGTTTTTCAATTTTATGCTCTTGTAATATACCTTCCGCCTGCGATAAGGTAGTACCTGCCGAAGCAGTGATCAGCTCAGTGCTGGTCATCACTTCCTGCACAGGTTTGGCCAGGTCTTTCTGGAAACGAAGATCGCGGTTAGTGATAATACCTTTCAGCTTGTTATCCTCGCCTACAACGGGGATGCCACCGATCTTAAACTCGCGCATTATTTTAACAGCGTCGCCTACGGTTGATGCTTCATGCAGGGTAATGGGGTCCTGGATCATTCCGCTTTCCGAGCGTTTTACTTTGCGTACCTCATCAGCTTGTTTGGCAATGGTCATGTTTTTGTGCAGCATGCCTAAGCCGCCGGCCCGGGCCATAGCGATAGCCAGCTGCGCTTCGGTAACGGTGTCCATAGCGGCTGATACCAACGGCACATTTAACCTGATATTACGGGTTAAAAACGAGCTGGTGTTAACATCGCGCGGTAAAACTTCTGAATAAGCCGGGAGTAGTAATACGTCATCGTAGGTTAATCCTTCGGCAACAAATTTTGATGGGTCTGACTGCATAGCAAATAATTATTTGGAGGTATTATTTGCCGGGCAAAGCTAAGGTTTTATTTCGGATTTCGGAAGCGGGATTTCGGAATTGTTTAATCTTATTGTCATTTGATGAGGAGAGAAATCTATACCTAATTTAACGCGCGTATAGATTTCTCCCGTTGGCCGATAGGACAGGCAGCTTGTTAATACTTACCTACTATCACCTTATAAAACCCATTATAATCCAGATAAGTATCAGCAAGTCTCAATAACTCTTCGGCTGTTACATTTTTTACAATGTTGGTATAACGATCATAATATTCATAGCCGATACCTGAGAAATACAGGTTTTTAAATTTGTCGGCATGCGAGAACACATTCTCCAAACTACCCAATAACGAACCCAGCATATAGTTACGCACCAGGTTCAGTTCATCCTCGGGGATCAGTTCGGTTTTTAAGAGGTTGATCTCTTTTTCAATTTCGATGGTAGCGGCTTTGCAGACATCGGCACCCACCTCGGTAGCGATAAACAAGGCCCCACCCTGCTTATAGGACGTTATGCCCGATCCAATGCCATAAGTGTAACCTTTGTCCTCGCGGATATTATTCATCAGCCTGGAGCCAAAATAGCCCCCTAAAACGGTGTTTAAAACCTGAACTGCCGGGAAGTCGGGATGCTCGCGGTTAATAAATGGTGTACCCATGCGTATGGCCGATTGTAATGCTTCCGGTTTTTCTACATAATAGAAGCACTCGGCAGCACGGTTTACTTCGGGTTGCGTAATATCTGCCGGGGTTGCCGGTTTTCCCAACCCTCGCCAAAAGTACCGGCCAACAGGTCGAGCGCCGGCTGTTCAACTTTGCCTGCAATAATAATGGTGCAGTTTGATGGCTGGTACATTTGTTTAAAATGCGTTAGCAGGTCATCACGCTGCAGGGTATTGTACGTATCTACCTCGGCAGTTAAGCCGTAAATAGTGTCGCCATAAAGCGCCTTATTAAAGGTGCGACGGGCAACTACATCATTTTTTGAAGGCTTACCTGTAGCTTTTGCTGCTGGTTGCGGATAAATGTTTCCAGCTCCTTTTGTGGGAAGATGGAATTAGTCAGGATATCCTTAACAACCGGCAAAGTTTTATCCAGTGTTTGGTTAACGAATAAAGCGTAACCAACGATTGCTCAAAACCATAATCGACCGACAGGAACGCGCCGTAAAAATCGATCTTATCGGCAATCTCCGCGCCTGTTAAACTGGTTGTACCATCGGTAAGCATCGTATTGGTCGCCGTGTTTAACAACGGCTTCGCCGGATCAAAACGCAGGTTGCTAAATATCCATTCTATCCGTACCAGTTCCTGATCGCCCGAGTTAAAGCAGAATACGTCGCAGCCATTCGCCAATGTTTGTTTAGCCGGTTGCAATAAGTTTATATTTTCTATCGCCCTAAATTCGGGCGCCAATTTTCTATCAATCATTTTGTTCCGCTAAATATATTAGGGTTGACGAATTATCTTTTCTGAAAAGTTTATTAGCTTCTTCTTTTATTTGCGCAGGTGTTACCGCCAAAAATTTCCGGGTTTCACTATTCAACAACTCAGCATCTCCTAATAGCTCGTAATAAGCCAGGTTCATCGCTTTATCTAACAGTGACATTTCTGAGAATATCATGGTCGACTCAGTTTTGTTCTGGACCTTGGTCAGCTCATCAGCAGGCACCAATTCTGTTTTTAATAATTCTACCTCTCCCCACAATGCGGCTTCAGCTTGCTCTATAGTAACACCTTCTGTAGGTTTGCCTTCCAGTACAAACATGCCTTTATCCAAACTGCCAAACACATAAGCATGCACCTCGCTAAACAGCTGTTTATCCTTCACCAGGTTACGGTACATCCGCGATGAATTACCCCGCGACAGGATATCAGATATCAGTTCGACCGCGTAAAACTCTGGCTCCCGCCTGCCCGGCATTTGCAATGCTATGTATACATCATTCAATGGTACTTTAGCCTTAACGGTTTCGCGGCGCTCTTCGTGCTGCTCGGGCTCCTGCGGTAAATTACGGTGATATTTTTCGCCTGCCGGGATAGGGCCGAACCATTTTTCCGCCAGTTCTTTTACCTGATCCAGCTTTACATCTCCCCGACAACCATAATGGCGTTTTGCGGGTTGTAATGCTTTTTAAAGAAAGCTTTTACATCCTCAATCTTCGCGTTTTCTATATGCTCAATATTTTTGCCGATGGTATCCCAAAGGTACGGGTGCTTTTTATAAACCATTGGGCGTAAACGTAACCAAACATCGCCGTAAGGCTGATTTAAATAACGCTGTTTAAACTCCTCAATAACCACTTTGCGCTGCACTTCAAGGCTTTCTTCGCTAAAAGCAAGGCTCAGCATTCGGTCGCTTTCCAGCCAAAAGGCGGTTTCTAAATTGGCCGATGGCAGCGTGATGTAATAGTTTGTGATATCATTACTGGTAAAGGCATTATTCTCGCCGCCTACCTGTTGCAGCGGCCCATCATAATTGGGGATATTTACCGATCCGCCAAACATCAGGTGCTCAAATAAATGCGCGAAGCCGGTTTGCTCAGGGTTTTCATCGCGGCTGCCAACATCATACAAAATGTTAACTACGGCCATCGGGGTGGTATTATCTTCGTGAACAATAACCCGCAGGCCATTATCCAGTGTAAATCGGTTGAATTTAACCATTGATGTATTATTCGTTATAATAGTAGTTGGCAAATGTATAATTTTTAACTTGTAGATATGACTATTTGAGAATTAGACGACGTTAAAATTACCTATCTTTAACTCAACAGGACATATCATTATTTAAATGGACCAGGCCGAACTTGTTAAACAAATTGCTGCCAACATTGGTAAAGTAAAAGTATTGCATCTGACTAAAATCCTTAATGAGCAAAAATTTAACCTGCGCGACCTGGTAGCCATCACATTTCATCCTGATAAAGATATTGCCTTCAGGGCCGCCTGGTTGCTTGAAAACGTGTTCCTGCAAAAACCAGAAGAAGCACTTGCCGCAACTGGATTACCTGTTAGCGGGCATTGACAAAGTAAAACACCCCGGTCCGCAAAGACATTATGCTAAAATAGTGATGCATATTACCGACGCTGGTGCCCCTCAAATCATAAAGGATAAAGTAGCAACGATGGATTTTAAGCCTGTGGTTGAAAAGCTATTCGACTGGATGATTGATCCCAAGGTAAAAATAGCAGTTAAAGCTTTTGCTGCCGAAGCATTGTTTAACCTGCGTCATAGGTATGACTGGATTACCGGAGAACTGGCGAACCAACTGCAATTTATGATGCGTGATGGCAGCCCGGCTATACAGGTGAGAGGGAAGAAGTTGTTGAAGGATTTATAGAATATCGGATTTCGAATATCGAATTTATCGCTACTTTTAAACACATCCGAAATTGAAAATACGAAATCCGATATTAACGAATTACGCCGATGGCCTGTCGCTGCCATGCAGGTTTTGGCTTACCATATAATGATGCAGCTTAGCTTGTATAGCCGACGAGCTATCATCAGCATAAGTACCGTAAGCGTTTACAATAATCCCTTTTAAGTTATATTTAGGCGAACTAACCGCGTATACAATTGACATATCGGCCGGGTTACTTGGCCCCTCGAAGCGATAAAACTCATCTATCGAGAAATCATCGGCAGTCATGTGTATATCTTGTGATTTATCGTCTATCGTGTCGCCCTCCATGCTTAAGTTGGCGGTATATCCTCTTTTCATTAGGTCGTTAGTGGCATCCACTAAGGTTTCGTAGTTTTCCATGGTAGTTGTAGTTTAAGTAAAAGGCAGCAATAATGCAGCCAGTTTCTTAAACCCAGAAACAGGTATGGTTGTTTGAAGTGTTAAGAAGATTTTTTCAGAAGAATTTACACTTCCTTATCAGCGTCCCATTTTTCAAGATAATGCGCTATCCTGCTAAGGAAAGATCCGCCTAACGCACCGTCAACCACCCTATGGTCATAGGATAACGACAGGAACATCATGTGCCTTATAGCAATTACGTCCCCCTCGGGCGTTTCAATAACGGCGGGCTTCTTTTTAATAGCTCCTACGGCCAAAATAGCTACCTGCGGCTGGTTAATAATAGGCGTACCCATTACATTACCAAATGTACCTACGTTAGTTATGGTGAAAGTGCCGTCCTTAACATCATCAGGCTGTAATTTACCTGTGCGCGCCTTAACAGCAAGGCTGTTAACCGCTTTGGTAAGGCCAAGCAGGTTTAACTCATCTGCCTGTTTAATAACAGGTACTATCAGGTTACCGTTTGGCAGTGCCGTTGCCATGCTGATATTTATAGCGGCTTTTTTAATGATTTGTGTACCATTAACGGTAATATTAACCATCGGGAAGTCTTTTATAGCTTTTACTACCGCCTCGATAAATATAGGGGTGAAAGTGATTTTTCGCCCTCTCGTTTCTCGAAGCTGTTCTTAATCTTCTCGCGCCATAATACCAGGCTGGTTACGTCGGCCTCGACAAACGAGGTAACGTGCGGCGAGGTATGCTTGCTCATTACCATATGGTCGGCAATTAAGCGGCGCATCCTGTCCATTTCAATTATCTCGTCAACCAGCGGTTTGGCCGGTTCGGCTTTTGGCGCATTAGGCTGGGCCGGTTTTGCCTGCGCAGGTGCCGCTTGCTGTTGTGGTGCTGCCTGTTGTTGTGGTGCCGATGAGGCAACAGGTGCGGCTTGCGCCTGTGGAGTAACCACTCTATTGCGCACATAAGCTAACAGGTCATCTTTGGTTAAACGCCCTTCCGAACCGCTGCCCGGTATCCGGTCCAACTCGGCAATGCTGATGTTTTCCTGCTGGGCGATATGCTTTACTAAAGGCGAATAAAATCTTGATTCGCTCTTTACCTGTTCTGTTGATGGTGCTGCTACCCCGTTTCTTTGTGCAAGTTGCTCCATACCCGGTATGTTTGGTTGGGGCTGGGGCGCCGATGGTTGAGCAGTTTGCTGTGGCGCAGCTACAGGTGCCGGTTGAGGTGTTGGTGTTGGTGCAGCAACCGGTTGAGGCGCAGGCGCGGCAACAGGCTGGGATGCAGGAGCCGCTTTTTCAGGCTCGTCTGTTTCAATAACGGCTATAACTGCCCCTACCTGTACAATCTCGTCTTCTTTACAACGTTGTTCAACTAATCTTCCTGCTACGGGCGACGGAACTTCAGAATCGACTTTATCAGTAGCAATTTCCATTACCGCGTCGTCTGCTTCAATATAATCACCCGGTTTTTTAAGCCACTTAATTATAGTTGCTTCTGCAACGCTTTCACCCATCTTCGGTAACAACAGCTGATATTTAGCCATACAATAAAATATAGTTCTTGGTCAAAATTAGATAAAAGATTGTTTACTTCTCAACATCCTTTAGTAAAGTATTCAACATAAATAACGCGCTTGTAGCGCTCCGTTCAATATTTTGCTGCCTTTTGGAGCCAAATGTGAATTTCTTTCTGACGGTTTTTTGGGCGCAGGCCACCGCTATCCAAACCGTGCCGACAGGTTTATCAGGCGTTCCGCCATCAGGGCCCGCAATACCGGTTACTGCAATAGCAAAATCCGATTTAAAATTACGCAATGCACCTTCCACCATTTCAACAACGGTTTCTTCGCTTACCGCGCCGTGCTGCACTAAGGTGTCGCTTTTTACGCCTAAAACACTTTCTTTTAATTCATTCGAATAAGAAACCGCCCCGCCAAAAACACTTTTGATGAACCGGCATGCTGTGTAAACAGGTGCGATATATAACCGCCGGTGCAGCTTTCGGCAACCGAAAGGGTTAGTCCCCTTTGGTCCATATAATCTAAAATGGCTTTTTCAATCGGGAGATCTTCTGTGGCGACTACAAAGGCACCTACCCGCTCAACAATTTTTGAAGTGTATTTTTCAATCTCCTGCGTTAAGGCAGCTTCATCGGCTCCCTGCCCGCTTAAGCGTAAACGCACCTGGCCCAGCTTAGGCAAATAGGCCAGTTTGAGATGGGCGGGTAAAGAGTCTTCAATATCAGCAATGCGTTCTGATAAGTAAGATTCGCCCTCGCCTACTGTTAAAATCGTTTTATGGACGATGAACGGAAGTTTAAACGACGCCTTCAGTTTTGGTATAACCTCCTCTTCCATCATGTACATCATCTCGAAAGGCACACCCGGCATAGATACATAGATCTTGCCATCAACATTAAACCACATCCCCGGCGCAGTTCCGTTTTTGTTAACAATAACTTCGCAATTAGCCGGGACCTGCGCCTGTAGCCGGTTAATTTCAAGCATGGGCCGGTTATATTTTTCGAAGATCCTGAGCACGTTGTTCAAAGCGTCTTCGTTTTCAACCATACCCACGCCAAAATATTCGGCAAGGGTATTTTTGGTGATGTCATCCTTTGTGGGGCCAAGGCCTCCGGTAATTAAGATAATGTCTGCTCTTTCGGCCGCTTCTGCCAATGCGGTAAGGATATGCTGCTTATCGTCGGATACAGAAGATATTTGCTTTACACGGATGCCCGCATTGTTGAGCTGCTGTGCCATCCAGGCCGAATTGGTATCAACAATCTGCCCTATTAATATTTCATCGCCTATAGTTATTATTTCTGCAAGCATGGTGTTATTGATTAAAGTTGGCATTGCTGGTATAATCGCTTCTTTTACTCAGTTTTAATGCCTGTAAAACAGCCGATTTCACCCTTAACGTAACGTTGTAGGATTTAAAGTAACCAAACGGCAGCCACTGTATTGAGAGGTCCCAGCAATGCAGATCGCGATAGATAGCAAACGAGGTGGCACTACTTAGCTGGCCAACTTTTAAATCGTAGTTGGTATTGAATTGTACTTTCCATTTAGCGGTAAGGCTTATATCGCCACTTAACATTATTGTATTAGTTGTTTGACTTGCGATGTAGGCGTTTGAGTAGCTAAAGTTATAATTAAGCGTTAGGTTCCATGGGATGTTGAAATCAATATATGCGCTTGGATCACTATTAAGCAAAGCCAGGCTTTGGCGTTGTTGTGCGGTAGCGTTGGCAAGGCTATTTATCCGTGCTGCTGTGCTATTGTCATTATAATTATTTTCGCCATTTTTCGACGGATGAAACGCAGCCGGGTTTAATGAACCACCTATAGAGAGGCTAAAATTGGTAAGCATAGGTATTTTACCATCCTGCCAGGTATACCTGTTTATTTGCCGTATGTATTTAGCCATTTGCCCGTTGGATATAGAATCGCGCACCTGGGTAACATACGGGTCAAAATTAGCACTGAAGCTTACGTTTATTTTATCATGAAACAACCCGGTATGGCCCGATACGGAAATTGGCGACAGGTTTAATGAGTCGGCCGCGAAATTGTAAAAAGTATTAAACGACAAACTTTGCAGCAACTGTATTTTCTTGTCATCCTGCACACTATCCGTGCTTTTGGCCCTCACCTTTGCCTCCAGGGTTATTATCAACGCTTAAACTTATACCAGCTTGCTTTCCGCCCCCGGGCCACCGTATACCGCTCCGTTATAAATAGAATAGCGTTGATAAACAACCGGGTACGGCACAGTAGCATTACTTACAATTAACCGATTATAAGGCCTGTCAAGCCCCGAATAATCTGGCGAATAGTTAAACCCTATGCTGGGTGTAATAATGTGCCTTATGGCTTTAATTTTACTATTTTTAAAGTTTAACGTACCATATACTTTAGTTGATATACCGGCACTCAGGTTATAATTACCAACGCGTGTAAAGCCCGGTATAGTGTCAATTACCAATGAATCAGCCCGGGCAAAATGCTCGTTTATGTGTTGAAAATACCAGCGCTCATTATAATTGGCATTTACGTTAAACTGAAAGTAATTAAGTAAGTTAAAATTTAATCCTACCGGTATGGTATGCTGGATACCGTTTTGCATTTTCTTGGTGAGTGTTTCTTTCCTGAAAAGCTCCGACTCGGGCAAATTATTTATGCGGTTGGTGGCCGTCATGGTGTAGGCCATAGTTATTTTCTGATACCATTTTTGCTCGTCGACCCTGTCTTTTTTATCAAACGGGTTTATACTGGCCATACTAAAGTTAACGTTTGGCAATTCCAGCGAAACCGTTTTTTGTGTAAGGTCCTGGCTATGCGAAAGACTGGAAGTTAAGTTAAAAGGCGATCCGGGCCAGGTTTTTGAATATGATATACTTGAACGCAGGGCATTTTGCGTAAGCTGCTGCAAATTATACCCGGTTGAGGCCGGATTGTTCCTGTAAAAACTTGAGGTACCGGCATTTACAGAGGCGCTAAAAGTACTGCCCGGGCTTGCATTTGGATTTTGACTATGTTGCCAGTTAATATGGAAATCGCGCGCCGGCGGATCGCCGGGTAAGGCATAATTATGCGAGCCATAACTAAGTGCTACGTTTCCATTGTACTTATACCTTTTCATATAATTCATGGAGCTGCTTACCTCGTACGACCCGTTTGAATAATATGTACCAAGGTTGGTAAGGTCCATATAGTCGTTTATACCTATATAATAGCCAAAATCACGCAGGAAGAAACCTAAGGTGGCATCCTCGCCAAAAGTGGGTATAATTAAACCTGATGACCTTGTATCCGTTTTGGGAAAAAAGCCAAACGGCACCCCAATTGGTAACGGTATACCCTCTATCATTAAATAAGCCGGACCCGAAATAATTCTTTTCTGCTCGCCAATACCTTTGGTAATAACAATGCCGTAATCCGGGTCCTCGCCTCTTGATGGTTTATCGCAGGCGCTGAAAATAACGTTGGCAAGCGCAACCTCCTCTTCGTTTAATTTTTTGGCTTGCCCATGCGAAATGTAGTTGCCATCCTGCTGTGTATAGATGTTCCGGTATTACCGCGTTTGGTTTCATAATTAAACAGTAACGAATCGGATGTTATGGGTTCGTCTTTACCTTGTTTAGAGATAGGACGACCTATGTATCTGCCGGTTTTTTTGTCGCGGAGCCCGCTTGCGAAGATCAGGTGTTTTTTCCTGTCTATCCGTATATACTCGGCATCCAGCTCAAAATCGCCATAAGTTACCCGGGCATTACCAATACGGTAGCTGATGCCTGTTTTAACATCATTATAGCTTGAGTCGGCAATATCTTTGATCTCGGTATTGATATCCGATTTATTTTTTGAGGTATCAGATGCAATAAGCTTCCCGTCACCAGCGTTTTTGTAGCAGAAGTTGACTTAGAATTTCTATCTTTAGTGGTCTTAGGAAGCCGTTTGTTAGAATCAAGCTTTATTATTGTATCTGCAACTGACCTTTTATAACAGCCCTGCTCTTGTTAGCATAAGCTATTATGTTAACCATTAAAATAAGTGCAAATAGAAAAATTAAGTTGGTAAATTTCAAAATTGATTATGAATAGTATTTTTGCAGATATAGTTAACAGCGTTCAAAAATAATGAAAAATAAGGCATTGAAAAGATTGATTTTTGGTTTATTGGCATTACCCGTTTGCTTTTCGTTATTTTCTTTCACAATAATCCCTTCGGTAAGAACTGATACTGTTGTAAATAACGGCTTTAAGTTTAAAACAGTTATTGTTGATGCCGGTCACGGCGATAAAACCACCGGTCCGGGGCACTTCTCGCGTGGTGCCGACGGCACTTTCTCTACCGAAAGACAAGTAACGCTTGCCGTAGCACTTAAATTGCAAAAAGCGATAGAAAAAATATAGCCGGCGTTAATGCGGTGCTTACACGTAAAACACCCGAAGACGTATCGTTTGAACGGCGGGCCGAAATCGCCAATGAAAACAAAGGCAACCTGTTTATCTCTATTCACTGTAACTCGCTCCCTGAAAGAACCATACGCGAACGGGTAGGCACTAAAAGAGGCAAAGGAGTTTATAAAACCGTAAGGGTGGCAGACAGGTCAGGCAAGGGGTTTTGATGCTGGTTTATGCTTTAAAGCGAACCCGCGAACAACAAAATGAAATCAAATCAAACACCTTAGAGGAAGATATAGATAACGGTGGCGTCGATCCAAACGATCCGGAAACCATTATATTAACGAACGAATATAACAGGAAGTTTAGGGTGCGGAGCATAACCATGGCAAATATCCCGGCTAACGAGTTTGTTGATACCGATGGCCGGAGGCTGGAAGGGATACGCGAACAAAGCTTGTATGTGCTTTGCCATGCAGCCATGCCTTCAGTACTGGTTGAGATAGGATATATTAACAACCATGAGGAAGAGGAATACTTAAATTCAGAGGAAGGACAGGAGGCGATAGTGAACACTATTGTGCGGTCTATACAAGTTTATAAAGATAAAGTAGAACAAGTAGTAAGGTAATTGGTTATAGTGATGTCAGATTTCTAATTAAAACAAGCAAGTAAAAGAGATAGATGGTATATTCATCCGTTTAGGAATATTAACATTAATCTTAAATCAACATCACAACTACACATGCAGATATCAAACGAAACAAAAATTGGTGCCTTAACAACAATTGCCATTGCAGTACTAATATTGGGCTACAGCTTTTTAAAAGGAAACGATATATTCTCTGGTTCCAATAAATTTTATGCGGTTTACAAAAGTGTTGACGGACTTACCGTTTCAAAACCGGTTTTAGTTAACGGCTTCCCTATCGGGCACATATCAAAAATGCAATTGGGCGAGGATGGCCGCACTACGGTTGAATTTAAAATTAAAAGCGAGTACAACGTACCGGTTAATACACTGGCCAAGTTGGTAAGTACCGACTTGCTGGGCAGCAAAGCCATCGTATTTCTTTTAGGCGACAGCAAGCAGTATGCCGAGAATAAAGACACCCTGCGTGCCGATATCCGGGTAGCCTGGCCGAAAGCCTGCAGCCTATCCAAACCAAAGCCGAGAATTTGATGACCAAGTTAGATTCGTCGCTGGCGGCAATTAATAAGATATTGAACCCTAACTTTCAACGTAATGTCGATCGTAGCTTTACCAGTATAGCTAATTCATTACAAACACTGGAAGGCACAACCCGGAAGATAGATGCATTGGTAGGCACACAAACCGGACATATCAACGGGATATTGGCTAATGCCGAAACTGTATCGGGCAATTTAAAGGTGACTACAGCCGGTTTAAATAATGTTACTGCCAACTTCCAGAAGTTTAGCGGCGACCTTGCCAACGGGAACATCAAACAGACTTTGGATAACGCCAACAAAGCGGTAGCCGACCTGCAGGCTACTATGGCCAATATCAACAGCAATAAAGGCTCGTTAGGATTATTGATGAATGATGACAAACTCTACAAAAACCTGGAGCAAACATCATATAACATGAACGAATTGTTTATTGATCTGAAGGCCAATCCCAAACGTTATGTACACTTCTCGGTGTTTGGCGGGGGAATAAAAAGGACTAAGTATTAAATACAGAACAAAAAAAGTATACAAAGTCTATTTGCTTAGTAGATTTTTTATAAGTATAATTGCAACAACAATAACATACTTATAAAACCCCTATTATGATAAAACGATTTACACTATCAATTTTATTATTAGCTATATTTGGCATAGCCAAAGCACAAATAACAACTTATCCAAAAGTAACCGGTTTTGTTGCCGTGTTACAACCTTTAACTACCGGACCAAAGCCGGCTTTACCAGCAATTTTGGCAACGCGTATGTAGTGGGCTTTCCGTTTGGTGTAAACATTTTAAAAAGCGACAACTTTGGCGTAAGTTTTGAAGTTGTACCCAGCATACGTACTGAAAAAAATATTTCCAAAATGAGTAATGTAGTGTTCCATCCCGGTGCAATGTTTCGCTTTAAGCACGGCTTTACCTTTATTGGGCGCATGGCTTTTGAAACCGGCGGCCGTTACGGGGTAACACCTGTATTTAATCAGGTTATAAAAAAGGGAAAAGATGCCAGCCTGTATGTTTCGGTGCCCTTACCGGTTAGGTTTGGTAATGATTTGCCTGTGTCTGTTAGTACAGGCATACAAGTAGGCGTTTCTTTTTGATCTTTTGGATTTGTTACGAGCGTTACATAGTAATAGCTTAGTCTATTGGCCTGAACAATGAATTGCGCTTATCAACCAAGGAAGAAAAATCAATATTAAGCGAATTGATTTGCCGTTTCTGTTCATACGTACTGTTTAATTCGTTCATAAACCTATCCATTTCTTTAGCGACTGGATGCAATTGGCGGGCGCAATGCAGCAATTCTTCCGGATCAAGATCGCCTTCGTTAATTAATGTGGTGATGCCCAGCATGGACGAAATGGGCCTGCGTAAGACGTGCGAAATATCGAACAGGATCTGCTCCGCCGATGCGATGTAATCTACCGGGTCGGTAATGTCGCGCGTCGCGCCATACCAGATTACTTTACCATGCTCGTTTTTTTCAGGAACAGCCTGCAACCAGCGCCACCTGAAACTATCTTTAACCACGATGCGGTATTGAAAGCTTATTGCCGTTTCCGATTTATAGGCCTCTTTCAGCTTTTCATGAAAAAGGGCCCGGTCGCCTTCATACCAAACCTCCAGTACCTTATTCGCATCGCGCGAAATCTCCTCCAGATCAGCGGTAAAATTGAAATCTTCGGTCCCACGGTTCACGAAAAGGATGTTCGGTGTACCGTTTTCTTCTATTTCAAACATATACGTATTACCCGGCACCTGGCTGGTTATCTTTTTAATCAGTCGTTCACTTTCCCTGACCTTTTCTTCGGCCTTTACGCGTTCTGTAATATCGGTATGGGTACCCGGCTGATATTGGTTATGTTGCCGTCCTTATCATGCAGCCTTTTGGCACGCGACCAGATCCAAACCCATCCCCCGTTTGCATGCCGCATCCGGAAAAAGCTCTCATATAACTCCGTGGTATCCTCCGATAAAAATTTATCAAAAATTTGGACCGCCCGTTCGCGATCGTCGGGATGGAGACGACTAACCCAAGACATACCCTCTGTATCCTCCCACACGCCTTCAGGTTTATCAATGCCAAGCATGGAAAAATATTGTGCACTATACCATACCCGCTGTGTATCAAGGTCATACTCCCACGCTCCGGTATTTGAAACGTCAATTATAGACTTATAGCGTTCCTCGCTCGCACGCAGCTGTTCCGGGGCTTTCTTCTTTTGTGTAATATCACGGTTGATGGACATATATTGGTAGACCTTTCCTTCCTTGTCAAGAAACGGAACAATGGTGGTATCAACCCAATATAGAGAGTCATCTTTGGCCTTGTTGCAAAATTCTCCCCTGTACGATTTTCCCTCTTGCATAGCTGAAACCAGCCCGGTGAAGTATTCAGGCGGATGCTCACCCGACCACAGCAAGCTATGCGACTGCCCCATTAATTCTTCAGAACTATACTTGCTGATCGTACAGAAATTGTCATTTACAAAGGTAAAACGGCCCTCCACATCAGCAATGCTTACAATAGAAGAAATGTCTAATGCATATCTGTAATCTCTTAGTTCCTTTTCCCGCGCGCTAAGATCATGAACGGTTTGGTCTTTTATAACTTCAGCTTCTTTACGCTTTATAATTTCTCTTTGTAAGGTGATTAAACTGGTGCGCAGGTGATTGATCGCATAATATTGCAATACCAGGATGGTACCAAAAGGGATAATAGCGCTAAACCAGCGACTGATAGGATCATGTATAACTGCCGGCTGAGGCAGATGACCGTTTACTTCGGGTAAGCCAATCCGAAGTCGGCAGCAATGGTTAATAAACCAATGGCAAGCCCCCTCTCCGGCCCAGTAAAAATCCGGCGGTGAGTATGACACTCATTTGCGACAGGATGCCGGGCGCAAACATCCCCCTGCCGAGTAACAGGGAATGGTAATATATAACCAAAGCATTACCGTAAGCGACCAGCTGGCAACGCGGGTGAGCCGCAAATGGTTCAAGCTAAGATTAAAAATGGCGATAAAAAGTATAATACCCAATAACAACAGCCATCGGTACCATAAGTGCGGAAAATAAAATAGCTCGATTACAAGAACCGTTGTAGTTACTATCGACCACACGATGGTCAAAGCATAGACCATATAACTTTGATAGTCTATCTCTTTGTCAGGCGCACGAAAGATTTTGTTCATAAAAGAGACTTAAAATAAATACAGGCATCTGGAAAAAAGGGAATCTGTTTACTTTCAGCTACCGCTTTAATAAATGTACATAACTTTGCGGTAAAATTGCAATTCATGCATCACTGCAATTTTATAATAATGCGCCAATGCGGCCACTAGTGTGTTTGGCCCATGAGGAGAAGGAAGATTATTTTTGGCGAATTATGTCAGGAGCATTTTAAACCACAAACGTCCTGCCTTCAATAGCCAGCCCGGTATTTGGGAATACACTTTGCGCTTCTTCCAATAGCTCGTCTAATGTTTTGTACCGTGCCGAGAAGTGGCCGATAAGCAGCCTTTTGGCATTAACCTTTAAAGCTATTTGTGCGGCCTGCAGGGCAGTTGTATGGTGGGTTTCGTTTGCCCTGTCAACCATGTTATGCAGAAATGTGGCTTCGTGGTAAAGCAGGTCGGCGTTATTTATTTGCCCGAAGTATTGCTCGTTAAATAAGGTATCAGAGCAGTAGGCATACGTTTTTGGTGTGTCAGAATCTATGGTGAGGATATCGTTTTTATAAACTTTGCCTTCTAAATCTGTATAGTCGGCGCCTTTTTTAAGCGAGGTAAAAAACTCGACCGGAACCTGCAGACGTTCCAGTTCATCCTTCAACAATTTGCGCAAGCGCTTTTTCTCTCTGAACAAGAAACCGGTGCAGGGTATGCGGTGATCAAGTGGGATGGTTTCAACCGTAACGTCCTCATTAACCACAATTACCTGTGAGCGGGCAGCATCAACAGGAAAAAACTCAATAGCGTATTGTAGTGTTGTTTCCGAATATTTAAACTGCAGGTCGATAATTTCCATCAGTTGCGGCGGCCCAAATAGCTTAAGCGGCTTTTTGCGCCCGTTTAAATGGAGTGACGACAGTAAACCAACCAGGCCAAGGTAATGGTCGCCGTGCAGGTGGCTGATAAAGATATGATCTATCCGGCTGGCCCTTACATCAAAACGCAACATTTGCTGCTGCGTGCCTTCGCCGCAATCAACCAAATAAAGGCGCTCATTAATATTGAGCACCTGCGATGTGGGATTTCGATTATAAATGGGAGTTGCAGAACTACTTCCGAGAATTGTTACCTCAAATTTCATATCAGGTAAACAATGTAAGTATTATCTTGCTTCTTTTTTAATTCTTTTTCTATCTCCTCCATAAAGATATGGTCAATACCTTCTTCGGATGTAGGGACAATAGTAAGTACAGTTTCTAATTGAGATATGGTAACCAGGGCGCGATACCGCATCATTTAATCCCGTTAGGATAAATGAGCCGCCCGCATTTTTACATAAACGGTGCCCAACCAACAAGCTGCTTAAGCCCGATGAATCGGCAAATTTAACCTGCGAAAGGTCAAGAATAATATTGCGCTGCCCTTCGGTATTGATCAATATTAATTCTGATTTTAGCTGCGGCGTGATCAACGAGTTTAATTTTGACTCATTTAACTTTACCAAAATATATTTCTCGTGTTTATCAACTGTAAACTTCATCTTATTAATTCCGTAATTTAAGTGCTAATATATAATTTTATTTACAAATAAAATCACAATACAGCTAATGCGTTTTTAATTGCGCCCTCTACCCTGTCCAAAACGTTTACTCCTGCAGGTTTTACAAACGCCTCGCCGGTGATCTGTTCGTACAGCTCAATATAGCGTTCTGATATAGATTCTACCTTGTCCGGCGTCATTACAGGCACCACCTGCCCATCTTTCCCCCGGAAACCATTCTCTATCAGCCAGCGGCGCACAAATTCTTTAGACAGCTGCTTCTGCGGTTCGTTATTGGCTTGTCTTTCGGCATAGCCTTCGCTATAAAAATAGCGCGAAGAATCGGGTGTATGGATCTCGTCGATCAGGTAGATCTGGTCGCCTATTTTACCAAACTCATACTTGGTATCAACCAATATTAACCCTTGTTTAGCGGCAATTTCGGTACCGCGGGCAAATAATGCCCGGGTATATTTCTCTAACTTCGCATAATCCTGCTCAGACACAATACCTTTTGCTAAAATATCTTCGCGCGATATGTCCTCATCATGCCCTACTGCCGCTTTGGTTGTCGGGGTGATAATAGGTTGGGGCAATTTATCGTTTTCTTTTAAACCTTCTGGTAAAGTCACACCACAAACCTGGCGCTTGCCGGCAGCATATTCGCGCGCGGCATGGCCCGCTAAATACCCCCGGATAACCATCTCAACTTTAAAAGGCTCGCAAATACGGCCTATGGTGACGCTTGGGTCAGGCACGCTTACCACCCAATTAGGTACAATATCGGCAGTGGCTTTTAAAAATTTGGCGGCAATTTGGTTCAGCACTTGTCCTTTATATGGAATTGGCTCGGGCAACACCACATCAAAAGCTGATATGCGGTCGCTTACCACCATTACCGGTATTTATTAGCTATTGTATAAACATCTCTAACCTTACCTTTATAAAAACTGGTTTGGTTGGGGAAATTAAAATGAGTTTCTTTTATTGCGTTCATTGTGAGTTGTGAGTTGTGAGTGATGAGTTTTGAGTTATCAGCTGGCAAGTAAACACTCACCACTCATAACTCACTACTCAACACTCTACTGAATATCTCCGTAAGCTGCCAAAATTTTGCGTACCAGTTTATGGCGTACAACGTCTTCGCCGCTTAGGTACACTATTTCAATACCTTTTATATCGGTTAATATGCGCAGGGCGGTGTGCAGGCCCGATTGTTGCTTTTTAGGTAAGTCAATCTGCGTAACATCACCCGTAACAATAAATTTGGCCGACGGCCCCATACGCGTTAAAAACATTTTTAGCTGCATATCGGTAGCGTTTTGCGCCTCATCCAATATCACAAAGCAATTATCCAGTGTACGGCCGCGCATAAATGCAAGCGGTGCAATCTCGATAGTACGGTTCTCCGTATAGTTTCAGTTTTTCGGCAGGGATCATATCATCCAGCGCGTCATAAAGCGGGCGCAGGTATGGGTCGATCTTTTCTTTCAAATCGCCCGGTAAAAACCCGGGTTTTCCCCTGCCTCAACAGCCGGGCGGGTAAGGATGATCCGTTTGATCTCTTTATTTTTTAATGCTCTTACCGCCAAAGCAACCGCGGTATAGGTTTTACCGGTACCTGCAGGGCCTATGGCAAACAGGATATCGCTTTTGTTTAGGCTATCAACCATTTTGCGCTGGTTGGCTGTACGCGCCTTAACCATTACGCCATTAGGGCCGAATACGATAACCTCTCCGCTGGCAAATTTATCTGTCGCGGCATCCGCGGGCGCGTTGATATCAATTTTCGAACCTAATACCTGCTCAAGATCAGTTATGTTTAAATTCTCAAACTTCTCAATATGCTGTATCAGCTGATTAAATTTTTCTTCAAAAATAACCAGTTCGCGCTCGTCGCCCAGTACTTTCACCTCACTTCCACGTGCAACTATCTTTAATTTTGGGTATTGTTTTTAATGATCTCGAAGTGATCATTGTTAGGTCCCCATAAAACAGCAGGGTTAATATTTTCAATTGATATTTTAAGCTCGTTCAATAGTAATTTTGATTATTTTGTTGCTAATTTTTATGAATTAAAAATTGAATATTTGCAGCGTCTAACGCTTGTACAAGATTAGTAATAAATATTTAATAAATTTAATGGCAATAATAACTTTAACTACTGATTTGGGCGATAAAGACATTTATCAGGCTGCCCTTAAAGGTAGTATTTTAAAATTGCTGCCAACCGTTAATATTGTTGATATTACCAACAGTGTTGCCGCTTACAATGTACAACAAGCGGCGTTCATTTTAAAAAAATAGTTTCTATTATTTTCCTGACGATACCGTGCATCTTATCGGTATTGATACCGTATACAGCGATAATACCAAGTACCGGCACTAAGGTACAAGA